>DBWT01000025.1:29374-30637 GCA_002309035.1 Caryophanales bacterium UBA1231
ATTCAATCAATCACTAAAAGTAATGAGATTAGAAACTGTATAATTGTCAACTTTGATAATCAATCATATCCTATTGAAAATGGAAGAATGATTGACACTATCCATTTTTTGTCAACAGGAACAAGATATGCTTTCTTATTAGGCGAAATAATTATTGGCTTAAAACACTCATTATTTGGTTTTTACTATGTTGATGAACTTTGTTCAAATATTGATTCAAGCATTGAAAAAGAATTACTTTCATTCTTAATCGAATTAACAAAGCAAAATGAACAATTATTCTTCACAACACACAATTCCGAACTGTTATCACTTTCGTTACCTAATCATGCTTTTTGCTTTCTAAAAAAAGATGGAAAACAAACAACATTGATAAAAGCTTCAGAAAAAGAAAAAAGAAATAATGTAGATATTAAAAATCTATATGATAATGATTATTTTGGTGTGAATCCAGATCTCGGATTTATCACAAGATTGTAGGTGAGTTATTATTGTCAAAAATCAAACGTATTTATTTTGTTGAAGGAAAATGTGAAGATTATTGACTGAAAGACTTTAGAAAAATGTAATTATATTTAAAAATGGTCATATTCCAAATATGACCATTTTATAATGACAAAAACTATTTTTTGTAATTAATCATTATTCTTTATTATTACTTCTTTAACAGGTTGATATGATAGGCGATGATACTTAGTAACACCATATTTTTTTAATGCCTCTTTATGAACTTTTGTTGGATATCCCTTATTTTTATTCCAAGCATACTCAGGAAAAGCATTAGATAATTCTATCATTTTATCATCCCTTACGACTTTCGCAATAATTGATGCGCAAGATATTGTGTATGATAGTAAATCACCATGGATGATTTTTAAATATGGAGTCTTTATTGGTAAATCCATCGCATCAGTTAAAATGTAATCAGGTTTAATTGTTAATCCTTCAATGGCCTTTTCCATCGCAAGTCTTGATGCTTCAAGAATATTGATTTTATCGATAGTTTCATTATCGATTGATGCGACATTGTAACAAACAGCATCATTGATGATTTGAGAAAACAATTGTCTTCTCATTTTATCTGTGAGCTTTTTACTATCAGTGATTTTTTCAATATTGCTTGTTTTTTTCATGATGATTGCACAAGCATATACGCTTCCAGCAATGCATCCTCTTCCTACTTCATCAACACCACATATATATTCATAGCCTTCATCATAGAGCTTATTTTCATAATCTTTATTGCTCATCTAAAACAACCTC
>DBWT01000050.1:0-8919 GCA_002309035.1 Caryophanales bacterium UBA1231
CTATTAAATAAAATATAATCAAATATTGCGGTATCCGTAGGATCAGTATATTGCCAGTAGAAATATGAATAACATTCATCAGTAAGAGATGGATCAGCTGGTGAATAAGCTGTAATTTTTGCTCTGAAGCAATAATTAAATAAACCTTTAGCAAGTTCTAAATTATCCATCTTAACATAAAGTTCAGTATCACCATTTAAATATTCTCTTTCAACTACAGTAATACCATACTCATCAAATAATTCATCTTTTGTAATTGGTTTATAAATAACTTCACCATTTTCATAAACCATTCTTTCATATTGATATAAGAATTCAACTACTTTTTCATGATCCACAAATGGAGTTTCAACAAAACGAGATGATTCTTTATAATCATATAAAAATTCAAGTTCATAAACATAAGTTGAATTGTCAACAAAATATGGTTGTATAGCTTCTTTATCTACATTAACTAATACAGGATATGAATAAACAAATTTAGATGAATCAGCTTTATTATATACTTTACAATAGTAATAATATCCATCTATATTCTTATCACCTGTAAGTGTAAGCGTACTATCATGTTCATCTTCTAATATCCAGTTGTCTAAATAATTCAAACCAAATAAATATGGATTTAAATCTTTAACTGTAATCCAATTTTCATTTTCATTTAATTCTTGTAAATAGAAATCTTTAAATAAATGGTTAGCATTTAGTGCTGTTTTAGAAAAATCAATTGTAAGTGTAGCCCATTCAGGATCAAAGAATAACATTTGAGTATCAAAATATTTGTATTCAAATTGTTCATCAAATTCATATGTTCCTTTTATTTCTTTATAAACTACATCAATTAAATCAGCTTGTTTATAATTATCACCAACTGTTAATTTAACAGTTATTTCACGTCCTGGAATATCGCCTGCTTCATCGAAAACAATACGATAAGTTTTACCTTTTTCAAGGAATGATTCTAAATTATATACTAATTTATTATTTACGCCATTTGTTTGTAGAATTGCACGTTCACTATTTAAATTTGGAATCATAGTACCAATTGAAATGTTCTCTGAATTAATACCATCAATTCCTACCATGTGTTCATAGCTTGGATAATAATACCATTTATACCCAACTAAATTAGAAGGAACTCTTTCACCAATAGTTATTTCAATAGTACCATCTTCATTTTCAATTAAGTTAAGTGCATTTAGAGGTGATTGTGATTCAATATCAGGAGTTTCTGCTTCAACAGTGAATCTTACTTTTTCAGAATACGATAATAATACTTTACCATCATCATATTTTGAATATGTCCAAACCCATAGTTCATATTCATGTGTACCTGCTTTATCAAATCCAACTGGCGGTGCAAAACTAATACTACCAATATGTAATCCTGAATCATCATAATCATCTAACAATAATAATTGTTTAGCAGATGCTGCTGATTGATCATTCATATCTTTCCATTGAACATAAACATAATCAGCATATGCACTTCTAATTGTTGCCTTAACATTTACGCCATGATCATTTTTACCCATTTGAAGAATATATCCAGGATCAGGTTCTTTATTAAAACATGCTGCTGGACCTTTTAATTCAATAATTGGTTTTGTTATTTCTTCTGTTACATGGATAGTCGCATAATTTGATTTAACTTTAGTTTTTAAATAATTGTTTTCAATAACAAATTGGACTTTTAATCCATCATATTCTTTAGGGAAACTTGATCTAACAATTAGTACTAATTGATTATCTTTCCAAGTAAATCCCAATGATTTATAAGGTTCAAGACCACTTTCAGGCTTTGATAATGCTTTATTCCACAATATAATATCTTCACTATCTGGTAATTGTAAATACAATGTTGCAGTATAACCTTTAGCCATTGTAGTATCTTCTAAACCTTCTTTTAAGTTAAATAATGATATTGGATATCCAGTCATTGCAGGACTATCAACCGATACATAAATATCATCAGGTAAATCTTCGTCAATATATGGAGCATAGAAAGGATTAATATATCTAATACTATCAGCACATACCATATCAAGAACATCTCTTACTTGGTAAACACCATTGTATTCAGTCATTTCTTTAGCTTGGTACATGTTATTACCATTTTGATATGCTTCTTCATCCATATTAGCAGTTTGTGCTAAGTAGTTATTACCATTTTTAACATATACTATTTGTCTATTATTTGGGAATTGTGTGTATTCTGGTACACCTTCAATTTTCGCATTATTGTAATATCCATAACCAAATAATCCAGCGGTATCAGCTGATGCGATTTGACCACCATAATAACGCCATGGAAGATTTTCAGCTTCTGCTTTTCTAGTATAAATAACACGTCCTTCAAAACTCTTTACAATACCAGAAATCATTCTGAATTTTACAGTTTCACTATCTTGGTCAATTAATACAACACCTCTAAAACCATGACTACACCAGTCAAATGCTGTACCGATTGCTAGAGTAATAAATGATACTATACCTGCTAAAACTACAGATTTACTATCAGTAAAAGTATCAGATCCATACATTTGACCTCTAAACATATTACAAATACCACTATTTGTTAAAAGCAATACATTACCATCATATTCGTTATTAATACCAGTTATATCTTCATGCATACCTAGGATAATATCATCCATGATATTTAATGTACCATAAGATGCTACATAAAATAATGTGAATATTTCTGATGAGCCATCAAACTCAGATTGAATTATATTATCTCCAGTAATATCATCAACTGAACCGAAAATTTCTAATTTAGCACCTGATATTGAATGGAAGTACCCATCTTGTGAATCATTTGAATTATCGTTATAAATAAATGTTACAGTATGATTATTTAAGAATAATCTCTTATTACCTCTAACTGTTACAATAAAAGCACTTCTATCTAAATCAGATTCATAAATTTCATAAGAAATATCATTAGTAAGTAAAATATTTAAATAGCCTTCACCTTGATCTTCTTTTTTTAAATTTAATAAATATTCATAATCAGAAAAAGTAGATACTTTCTTGAATTTACCAATAAATAAACGTCTTGCAGTCCATTCATCAGTATTTTCAAGTTTGTAAATCATTTTCATGCTATCTTCATCATAATAATAATCACTAGATACATAGTTATATCCTTTGTCTTTAGCAAGATTATCAGTATTGAATTCTGAAAAGCCTGAAATAGCACTATATTCATAGCCTTCTTCTTCATCAAAATTCAAATAGTTATCTGGATCACTAGACTCATAAAAATCTTTTTCACTAGATACGTTTAAGAATAAATTAGTTTTACCAATAATATCTAGTTCTTGTTCATTACCTTTAATACCACCTACACCAGTTAAAGATATAGTTAATAAATGGTTATTTATTTTTTCACCAATTTCAACGTCTTCGTCGTTCGCAAATTCTATTGCTGGTAGAGTTTCACCATCATAACAATTATGATTGTGAATATGTAAAACATTCTCAACAGTTGATTGCGTACCAAAAACCTTAACTGAAGCATCATCATACGCTTTAATTGCAGTACCATAATTGACAATTTCATTATCACCAGATACGCCAATAATTGCATCAACATAAATGTTTATTAATGCTTTACGATTACCTTCTTCATCAAATTCAAGAGGATCTTCAATTTGGAAAATAGAAACATTAATTATTTCTAATGTATGTGTTTCATAATCCCATCTTATTTCTCCTTTTGATGTTAATGGATCGACACCTAACATATTTTCCATTTTAAAAGAGGTTGATCTTGTCAAATTATCAATTTCAATAATTTTAAAGTCTCTTTCTTCAATAAATTTAGTTGCTCTGACTTGATTTTTTTCGCCAAAAACATCACTAAATATTAGAAGCATTCCTACAACTAATAAAAAAGATAATAAAAACTTAACTACTTTTTTCATATAATCTCCTTACGTAAAATTTTTAATGCCAAATTAGTGCATTTTAATCCTATTATATTTTATTACATTCAATGTCTTTAATCAAGAAAGATTTGGGTATTACTAATACCCATATGGGTAAAGATAAAAATATGATTTTATTAAAAAAATTCTGAAGAAAAAATCTCCAGAATTTTTATTATTTAGTCGACATTTTTTGTTTTAATATAGCGTTCTTTTTTTTCATAGATT
This sequence comes from Caryophanales bacterium UBA1231, assembly GCA_002309035.1. The sequence continues at coordinate 4,161 of DBWT01000050.1, forward strand.
TTTTGAAGAACTTTAATTTCATCACTATAAGTAATTAAATTAAAGGCTTCATCAATTGTAAACCAACCAATATCGCTGATTTCCTCAGCTTGTGGTATTAATTTACCATTTTGATAAAAAGCTAGAAAATAAGTGACTTTTTTGATTGTTCCTTCTACAGGTTGGTAACTAATTGTACAATAAACTTTTCTTTGAATGAAAACTTTAACATTGGTTTCCTCAAAGATTTCTCTTTGAGCAGTCATTATTTTCGTTTCACCCTTTTCCATATGACCTTTAGGAAAAGACCAGTGGAGCGCTTTTTTGTTTTTAATTAACAACACTTTGTTGCCATTAAATACAACGCCACCACAAGAACGTTCATGTCGCATATTAGTTACACCTCCCTTAAATAAATTTTAGTTATTTATTATAGTTTTGGAACATCATATTCAACTTGGAATGGTTCTTCTGGTTCGATTTCAACAGAATCTACTAAACCAGTACCAGCTGGAATTAAACCACCAATAATGATGTTTTCCTTCAAGCCTTCTAGTCTATCGATTTTACCACGGATTGCGGCTTCTGTTAAAACACGAGTAGTTTCTTGGAATGATGCGGCTGAAAGGAATGAATCAGCTTTTAATGATGCTCTTGTAATACCTAATAATACAGGTTTAACAACTGGTAAACGTTTATGTGTCTTTAGACAGTCTTTAATTACATCATATAATTCTTGACGTGAAATATAAGTACCAGGGATTAAATCAGTATCACCTTCATGCAAAACAAGGGCTTTTTGAAGCATTTGTTTAGTAATAATTTCGATATGTTTATCAGAAATTCCTACACCTTGTGCACGATATACTTTCAATATTTCTTCAGCAATGTAATTTTCAACTTTCTTAACATTGGCAACACGTAATAATTCTTTTGGATGAATCATACCATTAACGATTAATTCACCTGCACGAACTTTATCGCCAACTTTAACGCATGGTTGTTTGCCACTATCTGTTAGATATTTCTTTTCATCATATTTGCTCTTTAATGTGATTTCGAAACGGTTTTCGTCTTCGATCTTATCGATACTTACAACTTCACCATCGAATTCAGCGATTATACCTTTACCTTTTGGCTCACGTGCTTCAAATAATTCTTGAACACGAGGAAGACCTCTTGTGATATCTTCACCACCAGCAACACCACCAGAGTGGAATGTTCTCATTGTTAACTGAGTACCTGGTTCACCAATTGATTGAGCAGCAATAATACCAACAACTTCACCTTTTTCAACGACATCAGTTGTTGAAAGGTCAGAACCATAACATTTAACACAAACACCATTACGACAATTACAAGTAAGAAGTGATCTAACTTCAACTTCTGTAATACCGCAGGCATCAATACGATCAGCAATTTCTTCAGTTATTAATTGATTACGTTCACAAATAACTTCTTTAGCTTTAGTTTGTGGATTAGTCCAAACGATACTCTTTGATGCAAAACGACCAATAATACGTGTACTTAACTTGATGACGTTGTTATCATCACCAGCAGGTAATTCACGCATAATCATACCACGGTCTGTACCACAATCATCTTCAACAACAGTAACATCGTGAGAAACGTCAACCAAACGACGAGTTAGATAACCTGATTCAGCAGTCTTTAAGGCTGTGTCAGTTGAACCTTTTCGCGCTCCGTGCGTCGAAATAAAGAATTCTGACATACTCAAACCTTTAGAGAAGCATGATTTAACAGGAATTTCCATTGATTCACCATTTGGTTTAGCCATCAATCCACGCATACCGGCAAGTTGTGTAAAGTTCGATGAAGAACCACGGGCACCAGAATCGGCCATCAAGAAAATGTCGTTTTCTGTCGCATACTTCTTCATAACGTCTTTAATACAAGCTTCGATATCTTTTGTTGCTTTTGACCAAATTGCTATAACATTATTTCTTCTTTCCGCAACAGTCAATAGACCACGACGGTAAAGTTTAATGTAACGGTCGACTTTTTGTTCAGCTTCACGAATGATATCATCTTTAGCTTCGATATCGATAACGTCAAATGCTGAAACGGTAATACCAGCCATTGTTGAGTAATGGAAACCAATATCTTTCATCTTATCTAGTGTATTCGAAGTTTCAGCAAGTTTATCTTGTCTAAATACTTCAGAAATAATAGCTGATAAGAAACCTTTTTTAACTGGTTCATTAATAGGAAGTTCATATGCTTTTAATCTAGTATCAATAGCATGTTTACAGAAGAACTTTTCATCAATACCATATTTCAAGTTCTTAACTTGAGCTTCGTTAACATATGAAAATCTTGTAGGTAAAATTGTATTAAATATTAATTTACCATAAGTTGTAATAATATAAGAATCTGTTAATTCTTTTTGTTTTTCAACTAATTCTTGATATTTTTCAGGATTAGTAATTTGAAGACCTTCTTCAATATGAAGGAAGTTTTTCTTTAGGGTTCTTGCAGGTAAAGCAATACGTGTATGGAAGTCAATTTCTTTTCTTTCATAAGCATGTTCTACTTCATCTGGATTAGCATAAACTTTACCATCATTTAAAATGACAAATTGTAACATTTTTTGATCTTTTAAATCATTAGAGAGTTTAGCTTCTAATTCTTCAATAGAACCATAAAGCTTCTTCTCATCACCATTAACAACTAAGATAGGAGCATCATTAACATTATCATAAGCTTTTAATTCTTCAATATTATTAAATTTGACATTGTGATTCTTTTCAATTGTTAAATAATAGTTACCAAGAATCATATCTTGTGATGGTGTAACGATTGGCTTACCATCTTTAGGAGCTAAGATGTTTTTAGAAGCAAGCATAAGCATTCTAGCTTCAGCTTGTGCTTCTTTTGAAAGTGGAAGGTGGACTGGCATTTGGTCACCATCGAAGTCAGCATTGAACGCTGTACAAACTAGAGGGTGAAGACGAATAGCTTTACCTTCAACTAGTTTAGGTTCAAAAGCTTGAATTGATAGACGGTGAAGAGTTGGAGCACGGTTTAATAAAACTGGGTGTTCAACTACTAATTTTTCCAAAGCTTCCATTGCTTCTGGGGCACGACGTTCGATTAATTCTTTTGCACGTTTGATGCTAGCTTTATCTGACATCTTATTATCAGCATCAACATCTTTGAATTTTTTACGTAGATAATTGATAATAAAAGGTTTGAAAAGAATTAAAGCCATTTCACGAGGAATACCACATTGGTACATCTTTAGATCTGGACCAACAACGATAACTGAACGACCAGAGAAATCAACACGTTTACCTAAAAGGTTTTGACGGAAACGACCTTGTTTACCACGTAATAAATCAGATAATGATTTTAATGTACGATTCTTTTCTGTAACAGGACGTTTATTACGTCTATTTAGACCACTATTATCAATCAAGGCATCGCATGCTTCTTGGAGAATACGTTTTTCTTGTTTAATAATTTGGTCAATCATGTGATTGCTGTATTGTTGACGTAAACGAATATTACGACCAATAATACGACGATATAAGTCATTCAAATCAGTTGTTGCGAAACGTCCACCATCAAGTGAAACCATCGGTCTTAAATCTGGTGGGATAACTGGAATTACATCCATTACCATCCATTCAGGTTTATTTGGTGATTTCGCGAAAGACTCACAAATTTCAAGACGTTTAATTAATTGTTCTCTCTTTTGCTTAGTAGCTTTCTTTAAACTTTCATGGATTTCAGCAATTGTTTCATTTAAATCTAAGTTTTGAAGTTCATAACGAATAGCTTCAGCACCTGTCATAACTTTGTATTTAAATGGATACATTCTGCGTAGTTTACCATAGTCTTGTTCAGTGATTAAATCACCAACTTGATATGGAATTTCATCATCAGTTTCAATTGCATCGTTAATATCTGTAATAATGTATGAAGTACGATAAACGATATTGTCGATATCTGTTGTTTTACGATTTAATAGTACTGCAATTTTACTTGGAATACTTCTTAAATACCAGTTGTGAACGACTGGAGCTGCTAGTGCGATAAAGCCCATTCTTTCACGACGAACTTTAGATTCGGTTAATTCAACACCACACTTTTCACAAACAGCTGTTTCGCCATTTTCTGTTGTAATACCTTTATGTGATTTTTGACAAGCACATTGGTAATCCTTTGTTGGACCAAAAATAGCTTCACAGAATAAACCATCTTTTTCAGGTTTGAAAGTACGATAGTTTATTGTTTCCGCATTTTTAACTTCGCCTTTGATTGGAACGATGCGAGGTTTTAATTGATGAACATCATCTTTTTCAAAAATCATGATATGATCTTTGTCATCAGGATTATATTTTAAAGTACAACCCTTCTTTAGTTCTTCTCGTAATTTAGGATTTGCCCAAGAAATAATTTCTTCAGGACTTGCAATACCTACTTGAATATATTGATATTTGCGTTTATTCAAAGTATATCACCTCAATTACATGCGTCTTTCCTTTTGTGATTGTTGCATTGCTTTAACTAAACTTTCGTTTGCAACATCTTTACCTTCATTATCGATTAAACGAACACTTAAGCCTAAGCCTTGTAATTCTTTAATCAAAACACGGAATGATTCTGGAATACCTGGTTCAGGAATTGGTGTTCCATCAACGATTGCTTTATAAACTTTGTTACGACCAATAATATCATCAGATTTGATTGTCATCATTTCACGAAGTGTGTATGCAGCTCCATAAGCTTCTAGAGCCCAAACTTCCATTTCACC
>DBWT01000050.1:9092-9250 GCA_002309035.1 Caryophanales bacterium UBA1231
TCATATAACCACATTTTACCGTTTTCATCTACAGGAGCACGGAAATTGCGTTCATCTAAACTAGCTAATCTTTCGTCTTCTTGACGAGCTTCATTCATAATGTCAATTAAATCTTGTGTATTAAGACCATCGAATACTGGTGTTGCAACATGAACACC
>DBWT01000050.1:9379-19664 GCA_002309035.1 Caryophanales bacterium UBA1231
CCATGACGACCAGACATCTTATCACCAACAGTAATTTTACGTTTTTGAACGATGAAGACACGTACTAATTCATTAACAGAAGGGCCTAATTGAATGCCTTCTGAACGTTTAAAGTGTTCAATCTTACCAACGATTCCGCCTCCACCATGTGGAACCTTTAAAGAAGTAACTTTAAATTCTTTAGCTTTATCATCGAATAATTCTTGACTTAAACGTTCTTCTGCAGTTGGTTCAGTTTGACCTTTAGGTGAAATTTTACCAACTAATGTGTCGCCTTCTTTAACTTCAGCACCAAGACGAACGATACCAAATTCATCAAGGTTCGCAATTGAATCTTTATCAGCACCATCTAATTGGGCTGTGATTTCTTCACGACCAAGTTTAGTATCACGAACTTCTATTTCATACTCTTCAATATGTACAGATGTGTAAACATCGTCTTGAACTAGTCTTTCACTCATGATAACGGCATCTTCGAAATTGTAGCCGTTCCAAGTCATAAAGGCAATGACAACATTGCGACCTAAAGCAAGTTCACCTTCATCCATTGATTGACCATCAGCTAAAACATCAAGTTTTTTAACCTTTTCACCTAAGTGAACAATTGGACGTTGATTATTACATGTTGAGTTATTAGAACGTTCATATTTATTTAATTCATAGAAATGACGTTCGCCATTTTCATCACAAACGATAATTTTCTTACCATCAACATATTCAACTACACCATCGCAATCAGCGATAACAGCAACACCAGAGTCTCTAGCAGCATTGAATTCAATACCAGTTCCGACAAATGGTGCTTCTGGTTTTAATAATGGAATAGCCTGACGTTGCATGTTCGCACCCATCAAGGCACGTGTTGTATCATCGTGTTCAAGGAATGGGATACATGCTGTTGAAACAGCAACTACTTGTTTTGGAGAAACGTCAATTAAATTAACGTTCATTTTGCTTACTTCAACGAAGTCGCCGTTCTTTCTTGCGATAACCTTATCATCTTTGATATAAATAACTTCTTCATGTGTTTCTGGATCAATTTCTTTTTCCATGTTAACATTGGCTTGCGCGATAATATATTCTTCTTCTTCATCAGCTGTTAAATACTTAATTTCATTAGTAATAATAGCCTTTTGAATACCTTGTTTGTATTCATCAGTATGTGCATTATTCTTAACAACAAAATATGGTGTTGTAATGAAACCAAATGAATTAGCTTTCGCATAAGTTGCTAAAGAAGAAATCAAACCAATGTTTTGACCTTCTGGTGTTTCAACTGGACAAATACGTCCATAGTGTGAAGCATGAACGTCACGAACTTCGAAACCAGCACGGTCACGTGAAATACCACCTTGACCTAGGGCTGATAAACGACGTTTATGAGTCAATTCAGAAAGAGGATTAATTTGATCCATAAATTGTGATAATTGGCTACTACCAAAGAATTCTCTTAAAGTAGAGTAAAGAGGTTTATTATTAACTAAATCACCGATTTTAATATCACGTGAATCAGTTAATGTTGACATACGGTCTTTAATGCTCTTTTCAATCTTTAATAAACCTTCACGTAGTTTGTTTTGTAACAATTCACCAATTAAACGTAGACGACGATTACCTAAATGGTCGATATCATCGATTGTACCAACACCATCATGTAGATTGATGTAATACGAAATAGATGCGATGATATCAGATAAAGTGATGTGTAAGCAATCTTCTCTTGAATCGTTACCAACGATTGGAACAATACGATTTTCATGACCACGTACACGTACTTTTAAGATTTCAAGAATAACGCTATGACCTTCAAGCATCAAATCATATTCTTTTGTAACTCTGAAAGCGTCACGATGTTGAGCAAGAACAGCTGCGTTCTTTGAATCAATTTCTGTACCACTAGCTAAAATCACTTCACCAGTATTAGGATCTACTAAGTCTTCCGCAAGTTTATTACCAATTGCACGTTGAATAACATCAAGTTTTTTATTTACTTTGTGACGACCTACAGGTGCTAAGTCATAACGACGATTGTTAAATAAAATACCTGAGATGTATTTACGAGCAGCTTCGGCACTTGTTTTATCAGATTTAACTTTTTCATACAATGCTTTAACGGCATCATCTTCGCCCCAAGCATCATCTTTTTCAAAAGTGTTATTTAATATTTCTGATTCACCAAATAACTCTTTTATCCATCTTGTTTTAGCAATACCTAAAGCTCTAATAAAAGTTGTTAAAGTAACTTTCTTTGAACGGTCTAATTTAGCATACCAAATATCTTTAGTACCAATTTCAAATTCTATCCAAGCACCACGTGTTGGAATGATTTGTCCGCTATAAGAATATTTACCTGTTTTCTTACTTTTTTCCTTAGAAAAGAAAACGCCTGATGAACGAACTATTTGTGTTACAACAACACGTTCAGAACCATTAAAGATAAAAGTACCCCAAGGTGTCATCATTGGGACATTACCTAAATAAACGCGATCTTCTTCAAGTTGTTCTTCAGTTTCTTTGTTAATTAAACGGGCTTTAACATACAATTGGCGATAATAGTTTTCACTATGTATTTTCGCTTCTTGAATGGAAAATGGAGGCTCATCAAATTGGAAATCATCAAACCATAATTCGAACTTTTCACCATCATTATAATCTGTGATTGGCGAGATTTCTTTAAACAAATCTTTAATACCATCATGGATCAACCAATCAAATGATTGTGTTTGAACTTCAATAAGGTTTGGAAGTTCCATATTTGTTTGAACACGGGCATAATTACGACGAATGCGTGATCTGCCATACTTTACATTTTTATAACTCACAAATATTGCCGCCTTTCTTGTGAATCTTGAGAAAACAATTTTTTCCCATTATAACATATCAGACTATTATACTACTTTTGTCAATTCTTGTCAAGAGAAAAGTGATAATTTTTTACTAACAAGATTTGAAAAAAATTACTAAGTTCAAAATAGCATTTAAACTTAGTAAAATTTTGTATATTTTTATTTATTTCTCACTTTAAAAATCCAATAATCATTTTCTTTTGTGACAACTTCCACATATTTATAAAGCTCAGTTAAGTGTTTATAGTAAGATTTTGCACCATGATTTGTTCTAATGACACACATCAAGATACCATCCTCTTTTAAATAGTTTACTGCACCATCAAGGATTTGAAGCACTACTTGCTTTCCAGCTCTGATTGGTGGATTAGTAACTATTAAATCATATTTTTGATTGATGTTTTGATAAATGTTACTAATAAATGCCTTAGCATTAGAAAGATCGTTCATTAAAATATTAGCTTTTGTAAGTTCAACAGCATTCTCATTAACATCAATTAAATCGACAAATGAATCACTAAAAGCTTTCGCATATGACAAGCCAATAATTCCTATGCCGCAGCCCACATCAAGAACATTTTTGAATGTAATATGGGGGATATTTTTAAGCAATAAATTAGATCCTTCATCAACTTGGTTTTTTGAAAAAACACCATTATCACTTTTAAATTTCATTTCATGACCTAAATAATAAAGTGATAAAGAATATTCTTTATGAACCAAATTAGGGTTGTTTTCAAAATATTGATTACTCATTTTCTTCTCCTCAAGAAATAATAAATCCCAGGATATGCCTGGGATTCAATTCATGTAATTAAATATACTAGCTTAATTATTTAATTTCAACTTCAGCGCCAGCTTCAACTAATTTATCTTTAATTTGTTGAGCTTCTTCAGGAGTGATGTGTTCTTTAACAGCTTTTGGAGCTGCATCAACTAAATCTTTAGCTTCTTTTAAGCCTAAACCTGTAATTTCTTTAACAAGTTTGATAACGCCAATCTTACCAGCACCAGGTGCAGTTAAGATAACACTTACATCACTTGGAGCAGCAGCTTCTGCTGATTCTGCTTGTGCAGCAACTGCAACAGGGGCAGCAGCTGTAACGCCAAATTCTTCTTCGATAGCCTTAACTAATTCGTTAAGTTCTAATACGCTCATTTCTTTTAAACTAGCGATAAATTCTTCTACATTGATTTTTGCCATTTCGTTTATTCCTCCTAATATAATTACTCTTTTTCTGAAACTGCTTTAATAGCACATGCAAGATTTCTGATAGGTGCTTGTAGAACACTTAATAACATAGATAACATACCATCTTTGTTTGGTAATTGTGATAATTGTTTTAATTGATCTGCACTCATTGCTTGATGATCAACAACTCCACCCTTAACAGTGAATTTGTCATGACCTTTTGCAAAAGCGAAGACAATTTTAGCACCTGTTACTTCATCTTTTGAAAAGACAGCAGCTGATGGACCAAAGAAATTAGTATCTGGAACATCATAACCCGCTTCTTTTGCAGCACGACGTAAAATGTTATTTTTAATAACTTTCATATCGCAGTTTTCATTATGTAGTTGACGTCTTAATTCAGAAACTTCAGCTACAGTTAATCCTAGGTAATCAACGAATAATAGTGAATTCGCAGCTTTCATAAGTTCGACAGTTGCGTTCACTTCATTTTGCTTATTAGCGATAGTCGCTTCATTCATTGTTTTCACCTCCTAAAAATTTTTCGGATTTAATTCCTCGGTAGGAAATTAAGAAAAACCATTTGTTTTTCACCTACTGTCTACGGCAGTGACTAAATATACTATTTAAAATAAATTTAAAACTTTTCTAAGTTTAGATTATGCAATAGTCTCTGGATTAACTTTAATGCCAGGGGCCATTGTTGAAGTTATTGCAACATTCGCAACGTAGATACCTTTAATAGTCGCAGGTTTAATACGAAGTAATTGGTTATAAACTGTTTGAATGTTTTCAACTAACTTTTGGTCTTCGAAAGAAACTTTTCCAACTGGAACTAAGATATTACCAGCTTTGTCTGTACGATATTCAACTTTACCAGCTTTGAATTCTTTAACAGTTTTTTCGATTTCCATTGTTACTGTACCTGTTTTAGGGTTTGGCATTAAACCTTTAGGACCTAAAATACGACCAAGTTTACCAAGTTCTCCCATCATATCAGGTGTAGCAATTAAAGTATCAAATTCGAACCAACCAGCTTTAATCTTTTCTAAGTATTCAGCATCACCAGCATAATCAGCACCAGCAGCTAAAGCTTCTTTAGCTTTGGCATCTTTAGCGATAACTAATACTCTAATAGTACGACCAATACCATTTGGTAATGATATAGCACCACGAAGATTTTGTTCAGCTTTACGTGGATCAATATTTAATCTGAATGCAGCTTCAACTGTTGCATCAAATTTCGCGTAACTAACTTTTTTTAGTAATTGTACGGCATCATTGATGTCATAACGAGCATTACGGTCAACAAGTTTTAACGCTTCTTGATATTTTTTTCCTCTTTTCATATATAATTTTCCTCCTAAATGTGGTAAATAACGGAATCTCCTCCCACAACTTAAGTAGACGATTTTCTAAAAAATAGTCACCTAATTGTTAAAGTCGATAAGTTATCTAACTTATCCTTCCACAACGATTCCCATATTGCGTGCTGTACCTTCAACGATACGAGCAGCAGCTTCAACATCATAAGCATTTAAATCAGGAAGTTTGATTTTAGCGATTTCTAATAATTGAGCACGAGTAATCTTACCGGCTTTTGTCTTATTAGGTGTGCCAGAACCAGATTGGATTCCTGCAGCTTTCTTTAATAAGTCTGATGCTGGTGGAGTTTTTGTAATAAATGTAAATGAACGGTCTTCATAAACAGTAATTACAACTGGAATAATGTTTCCCATCATATCTTTTGTACGTTCATTAAATTGAGTACAAAATTGTTGGATGTTAACTTGGGCTTGTCCTAAAACTGGTCCAACTGGTGGAGCAGGGTTAGCTTTACCAGCTTGAATTTGAAGTTTTACGACCTTCTTAACTTTCTTTTCAGCCACGAGACGCACCTCCTTTTTGTCTGTGCTGTGGTTAATGAAATTAAACGATTTTAATTTCTCCCACTAAAAATATTAATAAATTATTAATAAAAAATAAATAGTATACGTACTTGTCATTGCACGCGTTTATTATTATACTACAATGTGTGTTAATAGTCAAATAAAATAGTAATGATTTTTCTATTATTTTTGTAATGCTTAAAAATATGTTTTTAAGTTAATATAAATATGTATTCTATCGTGCAAAAAATGTATTTTGCCTATTATTATTTGCTTTTATTCCATATAAATGGTAAAATATAATTGGAGGTATAATTATGAAGAAATACTTATTCATTGTTATTTTAGCGTTATTAATTATCGGCTCCGCCTCTTGTTTTGGATCAGGAGGTAGTGAAAGCCTTGACTTGGGTGGATTTTCTGGTGGTGATTATGAACCTTATTTAGATTCATACGAAGACATTGAAGGAGCCCTCGTTGACCCATTTGAAATATTACCATATTTACCAATCGATACACCAATTAGTTCCATCGGTGAATACATTTACAAAATTGATGTTAGACCATCAAGTAAAATATCGGATGATATTTCTCCCCATAATGATTATTTTCAATTACAACCTGGTCAAATTTCAGCTTCAGCTTTAGATGATCATGAATATTATGCTGAATGGCTAGAATCTATTTTAAAGGAAGATTCATCATTATATCGTTTGTATAATCAATTCACATCTACTGCTCAAACCTTATACACTGATCAGATGGTAACTTTAAAAGTTGTAAATAATGATGATTTACCTATTGAAAATGTAAAAGTAAGTTTAATGTCTAGTGAAGATAATGAATTCTTCAAGTCATCAACAGATGCTTTTGGTATCGCATATTTATTTGCTGATTTCAAGAGTTTAGATGAAATCAAAGTAAAATTGACATACAATGGTGAATCACAAATCCAAACTTTTGCTAAATCACAAATCGAAAATGACTTTATTCAAGCAGTACTTGATGCTGAACTTCCTACGGGTAAAAAAGTATTAGATTTAGCACTAATCATTGATACAACAGGCTCAATGGGTGATGAAATTAGATACATGAAAACAGAGCTTCAAGATGTTTTAGAACGTATCGCTGGTTTAAATGTTGATATTAACTTAGCTTTGATATTCTACCGTGATGAAGGTGATACTTATGTAACTAAAACATACGATTTCACAAGTGACCTAGGTTCTCAATATCAATACTTATCAGAACAAACAGCTAATGGTGGTGGTGACTACGAAGAAGCCGTACACAAAGCTTTAATGAAAGCATGCGAACTTAATTGGTCAGAAAATTCAACAAAACTTATTATTCACGTTTGTGATGCGCCAATTCATAATGAAGAAGAAATCGTTAAGAGTTTTAGTAATTCCGTTCTTGAATTAACTGAATTAGGTGTTAAAATGATTCCAGTTATTTGTAGTGGAAGTGATTCATTTTGTGAATTAATCTTTAGAGAAGCTGCCCTATATACTGGAGGTACTTATACATACATAACTAATCACTCAGGTATTGGTAATTCACATGCTGAACCAGAAACTTCATTGGATTTAACAGTTGAATATCTAAACAAAATGTTAGAAAGACTAATTAAACAATATGTTACAGGTCAAAAATATGCTCCAGAACCATACTATAAAGACAATGCATATCAAATAATTGTTCATGTTAAAGTAAATGGTGAAGATAAAATAATGATTTTATTATCATCGATCAATGAAGAAATCACAATAAGTGAACTTCTAGAAGAATATCAACTTGAAGAAGGTGATATTGTCTTAATTGATGGAGAAAATGAAGTACAAATTAGTTTAGATACAATTATTCAATCTAATCTTGAACTAAAAATGTTAAAAGAAATAATTGAAGACATCACTGATCCTATTGATGAAGAAATAGACAGTGGTGAATAAAATAAATAAAAGGCTTGAAAACAAGCCTTTTTATTATGCAATAATTTCCTATATATTAAGTAAAAAAATAAGTAGATAAATCATTGATTTTATCTACTTAATTACTTTGACTTCGTCAAAATGTTGTTCACTTGGTGTTGGTCTTCCGAATACTTCAACTAAAACAGTAACTATCTTATTGTCGATATCAATAGAATCAACAGCCCCAATTTGACCAGCAAAGTTACCAGTGAGAATTTGAACTTGATCACCAACTTCAAAATCAATATTCACTTGAACTTCCATATTACATAATCTTAAAACTGGGTTAATTTCTTCTTCAGTTAGAGGAACGGGTCTTGCACCACCACCACTAGAACCTAAAATACCGGTTACCATTGGTGTATTACGAACCATAAACCATGTGTCTTCATCACAAATCATTTCAACAAATAAATAGCCTGGATATACTTTTTCAACGACGATTTTTTCTTCGCCGTTTTTCTTTTTTTCCTTATGGCTAACTTCAGGAATCAAAACATTAAAAACTTTATCTTCCATATTTAATGATTTGATACGACGTTCAAGGTTCATTTTTGCGGCTTTTTCACATCCAACATAACTTTGAATGACATACCATTCTTTAGTTAAAATAGCATCATCATTGGCCATAAACTACTTAACACCCTTTATTAAATTCATTAATGGATCTAAACCTAAATCACATAAGAAGAAAAACAAAGCCATAACAATGATGAACACTAATGTTCTAGCAATGTTCTTTAAAAATTCAGCTTTTGAATTTGGTTTTAAGTGTTTAATTTCAGACATTGATGGACGATAGAAAGGTATTAAAATAAAGACTAGAGCAACTGCTGATAGACCAATTAAAATCCATGCAAATAGTTTACCATTTTTATAGCCAATTAAGAATACACTTTCTTGAATTGTTAATTTACCAGTAACAATTAAGGCACCTAAAACAATTGAGAAAAGTGTTAAGAAAAGCATAACAGCATTTTCACCACGATAATTACCTTTAATAAAAGCTCTTATACGATGTGGTTTTTCTTTTTTCTCAGTTGTAACTTCTGTCATTTCAACTTTTTCTTTTGCCATACAAGATTCCTCCTACTTAGTTTCTTTATGAATTGTATGTTTGTTACATTTAGGGCAATATTTTTTTATTACAACCCTTTTAGCAGTATTTAATTTATTCTTTTCTGTTGTGTAATTACGAGACAAACACTCTTCACAAACTAAAATTACTTTTTCTCTCATAATATCACCTGCTTTATATATTTTATCAAAAATCATCATTTATGTCAAATGAATAAATCTTTAGTCATCAATTATTTAATCTTTTTACGAATTCTAATTAATGTGTTATATATTTGTTTTGCGTTTAAACCAAGTTTTTCTGAAACATCTTTGATTTTAAGATTTTGAACAAAGTGTAAATCAAAAACTGCTTTTTCTAAAACTGATAAAGAATCAGTGTTGATGTCATTAAAAACATCACTTAGTTCAGTGCTTTCATCAGCAATCGCATTAATTTCATCATCATTCATTAAAATATATTGATTCTTCTTTTTATTTGCACGATATAATGAATTAAACCTATTGCATAGTAATAATTCAAAATATCTCGTGAAAGTTTTTTTGTTTGGATTATCTTCACGATAAGTATTAATAGCTTTATTTAAAACCATGACACCTTCTTGATAGTAATCGATTTTTTCTTCAAGGGGAAAACGATAAAGAATAATCTTCTTATAAATTAATGGTGAATATTTTTCAATCATTCTTTCTAAAGCTACTTCATCATTTTGATGAATACGATTCAATAATTCTAAATCATTTTCAATTATCTTATCATTAGCCATTGTTCTTCTCCCTAAATCTTAGTGCCTCATATAGGAAAATTCCTGCTGAAACAGAGGCATTCAAAGAATTTACTTTGCCACGCATTGGGATATTAACAACTAAATCACAGTTTTCAAGGACAAGCTTAGGAATACCTTTACCTTCAGAACCCACAACGAGGGCAACTTTTCCATCGTATCTAGCATCACGATAATCAGTTTCACCACTCAATTCTAAACCAATAACCCAGAATCCTTGTTTTTTTAAAGTATCAATTGTTTGATTAAGATTGACAACTTGTGATACTTTAACATGTTCGATAGCACCTGTTGAGACTTTAATAACTGTTTCATTGACTTCGACGCTTCGATTTTTAGGAATTATCACACCATCAACACCGACCGCATCAGCACTTCTTAGGATAGCTCCTAAATTATGTGGGTCTTCTAAATTAGCTAAAATCAAAACTAAGGCATCTTTATTTTCACAATCTTGAAGTAAACGATCAAAATCATAATACTTGTAGCCTTCACTAACAGCAACAATACCGCCACATTTATC
>DBWT01000050.1:19712-20707 GCA_002309035.1 Caryophanales bacterium UBA1231
TTGACAAGCTTTGTGAATTCTTCATCTAATGGTTGGTAACAATAAATTGTATAGATTTTTCTTGTTCCCTTAAATAATTCTCTTACCGCATTTTTTCCATAAACATTAATCGTTTTTTCCATTTTGCGACTCCTTTATGATTTTAATCGCTTTATCGATTAGATAATCAAGGCGTTGATAATCACCTTTCAAATAAAGATAACCAATAATTGCTTCAAAACCAGTAGAACTAATATATTCTAAGTAATTTAGATTCTTTCTTTTATTCTTAGGCGCGTTATTACGGCCTCTTTTATAGATGTTTTGTTCTTCATCATTAAGCTCTAAAATCAATGAATGCATAATTAAGTGATGAGCAGATGCACTAACATATTTAACACCTTGCTTTTTTAATTCATTATTCTTCGTAATACCTTGTGATAATAAGTATTCACGAATTCTAAGTTCATAGTAAGCATCGCCTAAATAAGCAAGATCTGCACCATTCATTAAACGATAATTTAATTCATCCATTAAAATACAAGACCTTTTTCATTAATTTCTTTTCTTAAAGTATCTGCAAGTTCAAAGTCTTTATCATTTCTTGCTTGTTGCCATTTCTTAATTAAACTAATCTCATCTTGATTAAGAGGTTTAAAGTCAAGTGATAGACCAAAACAATAAAACATCTTTTTCAAAGTTGCCAAATATTGATTTAAGACTTTTGGATCTTTTTCTTTTGAACGCATTAAAATATTAACTTCTTTGACTGTTTGTTGTAAATACATTAAAGCATTAGGTGTATTAAAATCATCAGCTAAAGCATTTAAGAAATCATCATAAATACTTAAAGTATCTTCTTCTTTTGTCAAATTATTAATCTCAAGATAGCGTGATAGTTGAATCATCGTTCTTTCGATTTTTTCAAAATCAGAACATGCTTGTTCTATTAATTCATCAGTAAAATTAATATTTTGACGATAATTTGATGAAAGAAGCATTAAACGTATTGCATT
>DBWT01000050.1:20749-24508 GCA_002309035.1 Caryophanales bacterium UBA1231
TGGTTGTTAATATCAATTCGACCATTATGAATCCAGTATCTCGCAATATTATGTCCTCTTAAAGCAGAGACTTGAGCAATTTCATTTTCATGGTGTGGGAATTTAATATCGTTACCACCACCGTGAATATCGATTAAACCACCAAAGATACCTTCAATCATAACGCAACATTCAGTATGCCAGCCAGGACGGCCTTTACCAAATGGACTATTCCATTTAATGCCTTCATCATCAGTTAGTTTCCAAAGCACGAAGTCACGTGAATCTTCTTTCTTCTCTTCGATTTCGATACGTGAACCAACTTCTAGATCATCGATCTTTTGGTTGCTTAAGATTCCATAATGAGGAGCTTTTCTAATGCGGAAATAAACATTATCACCAGCAATATATGCTAAATCATGATCGATTAATTCTTTAATGAAAGATGTGATTTTATCTATCCATTCTGTTACTCTAGGACGATTATAAAGTTCTTCACAATTTAATTTATCACAGACATCTAAGTATCTTTGAATATATTTTAAGGCAACTTGTTGTTCTGAAAGATTTTCTAAAGCTGCTCTTTTAATTATTTTATCATCAATATCAGTAAAATTTGATACATATTGAACTTCATAACCAATAGCTTTAAAGAAACGACTAATCGTATCAAATAAAACAACTGGTCTTGCATTACCAATATGAATATCGTTGTAAACTGTTGGACCACAAACATACATTTTGAGTTTATTTGGTTCAATTGGTTTAAATTCTTCTAATTTATTTGTTAATGAATTATATACTTTAATAATCATTGTAAACTCCTTTAGTTTAAAATAAGGTCACAATTAAATGTGACCTTATAAAACAACTTAATTTTTTCAAACAAATTGAATAGTTGAGTGTATAAATTAACGTTTTGAAAATTGAGGTGCACGACGAGCTTTTTTAAGACCATATTTCTTACGTTCAGTAGAACGAGGGTCACGAGTAAGAAGGCCAGCCTTCTTTAGTGTGCCACGGAAATCAGGACTTACTTGTAATAAAGCACGGCTAATACCTAAACGAATAGCACCAGCTTGTCCACTAATACCACCACCACATACATTAACTGTGACATCATATTGTGTTGAAGTTTGTGTAAGTGTTAAAGGTTGTAATACATCTAGACGAATAGCAGCAGATGGAATATATTCTGAAAAATTACGGTCATTAACAGTGATTTTACCAGTTCCAGGAACCATTCTCACGCGGGCAACAGAACTTTTTCTACGTCCAGTAGCTTGATATTGAACTTTTTCCATTTATGAATCCTCCTATTTAACCTTTGGTAAATCCACAGGTTTTTGTGCAGCATGTGGGTGTTCAGGACCTACATAAACGAATAAACGTCTATACATGTCATCACCAATCTTATTCTTTGGTAACATGCCGCGAACAGCTGCTTCAACAATCTTTTGAGGTTGTTTGTCTAACATTTCAGCAGCAGTACGAGTTCTTAAACCACCTGGATATCTACTGTGAGCATAATATTTTTTATTAGCCCATTTCTTACCTGTTAAAGCAATTTTTCCAGCATTAACGATAATTACATAATCGCCACCATCAACGTGTGGTGTATAAGTAGGTTTGTGTTTACCTTTCAAAACAACAGCAACATCTGTAGCCATACGACCTAAGATTAGGTCAGTTGCATCTACAATGTACCATTTACGTTCAACTTGTTCTTTTGTTTGCATAAATGTAGTACGCATACGTATTTTCCTCCATAATTTAATTAAAAATTGACGGTTGATAGAGAGTTTTTGTCCTCTACTCAACCTATAGAGGGCTTATGTGGGTTGTTTTCAAAATGTATCGGCTATATTATACTACAAATGCCCTTCTTTGTCAAAAGAAAGGCATATTTTTTATATAATCGTTCTCTTCACATATTTACCGCTAACGCGTGTAACATGGGAAATAAAAACAAAGGCATTTGGATCGATTGTTTTAATCGATTGAATATAATCATACATCTCATAACGTGAAGCAATGATTTCAACAGCATTCTTCTTTTCAAGTGTATAGCCACCAGTTACTTCATAAATTGTCATACCATGATAGAATTTAGATAAAACAAATTCACGAATTTCTTCACATTTGTTGGTAATAACTTCAATACGGATGTATTGATAGATTCGATAGAACTTATCAATAACAATGAAATTAACCATGACACGAATCAATGTAAAAAGAGCAGTTGAAACATCATGTGTTACAATGATTGATGTGAAAAGAATAGCAAAATCAACACCAAAAGAAACTTTTGATAATGAAATATTCTTTTTAACAAGTAATGCATTAGAAATAACATCCATACCACCAGTTGATCCACCAGCAATCAAAGTAATACAAGCACCCGATGAACAAACAAAGCCACCAACAATTGCGAGTAACAAACGTAAACCAGCATTTGTCGTAACAGTAGTTGTATAAACACCATCAACAATTTCAACAGATGCATATTGTCTTACAACTTCAAAGACAGGATTGATACCATGATATTGGCTTAACCAACCAAAGAAATTGATGAAGGCTGCTTGAAGTACAACAGAAATCAATGTGAATATCGCAAATTTCTTACTCAAGTGACGCCAACTAACAATAAATAAAGGTAAGTTAATCATTGGAATAAAGTAAGCAAGCCAAGGTCTAATGTTTCCAAAGAAAATGTATGATAATACTTGTGAAATACCAGTAACACCGCCAGCAAAAAAGATGCCGACATTCAAGAACCAGACAACCCCTAGTGAATAAATCAATGTGCCAAGAATTGAAAGTAAAAGCATTAAAACAGTTCTTTTATCAAAGAAATGTGTCTTTTTTGGTTGTGGATTTAAATCCATAATTTGATTTGGTTCTGCTTCCATATTATTATTTACCCTGACTTTCTAAGTCATTCATTTCCTTTAAAATATCTAAACGTTTAAATAAAGGTTCAGCTTTTTCAACAACTTTATTTTGGTATTGATAGCCATATTTCGCATCATTTAAATCACAATCATTAATATTTAAATATGAAACAATTTTAGGAGCTGTTTGAACTAAAACAGGTGATAGTAAAATATTCACAATACGAATTGCTTCAGCTAAATGATACATAACACTTCTTAGTTCTTCTTGTTTAGCTTCATCTTTAGCTAATTCCCAAGGTTTTGTTTCATCAATATATTTATTTGCACGTGATGTTATCTGCATTGCTGCTGTAATAGCTGCTTGAAGATGGAATGCATGATATTCATTAATAGCCATTTCTGTTTGGCTTCGAATTAATTGTTCAAATTCATCATCAAAGGCTGTTTTAGCTTTTGGTGCTTTTATTTCACCACTAAAGTATTTGTTGATCATCGATATTGTTCTACTAACTAAATTACCTAAATCATTAGCTAAATCAGCATTATATCTTTCAAAAAAACGATCGTATGTAAAAATACCATCATTACCTAAAGGTAATTCTTTTGTTAGGTAATAACGAAGCGCATCAACACCATATCTTGATGCTAAATCAGTAGGATATACAACATTACCAACTGATTTACTCATTTTACCTTCTTTAGTTAATAACCAACCATGAACATAAAGTTTAAAGTTAATATCAACACCTAAAGCCATTAAAAAGATTGGCCAGTAAATAGCATGGAATCTGAGAATATCTTTACCAACTAGTTGATAAATATCTGTATCTTTTGTCCAGAACTTTTGATATAACTTATCATCACCACTATAACCTAATGCTGT
>DBWT01000050.1:24569-28111 GCA_002309035.1 Caryophanales bacterium UBA1231
GAAATACCCCAATCAAATGTTGAACGAGATACTGATAAATCTTCTAAACCACTTTCAATGAAAGAGACAACTTCGTTTCTTCTTGATACTGGTTGAATAAAATCAGGATGCTCATTAATATAGTCTAATAATTTTTGTTGATATTTTGTTAGTCTAAAGAAATAGCTTTCTTCACTAACTTTGATTGTTTTTTTACCACAATCTGGACATTCACCATTAGGTCCAATTTGTGTTTTAGTGAAAAAGGCTTCGCATGAAACGCAATAATCACCTTCATATGAACTCAAATAAATATCATCTTGTGCTAAAAACTTTTCAAAGATATTTTGAACAACCATCATGTGGAAAGGATCACTTGTTCTAATAAAACCATCATTTGAAATATCGATAGTTTGCCAAGTCTTTTTTGTGTTTTCAGCAATTTCATCAACCAATTGTTGTGGTGTTTTACCAACTTTAGCTGCTGCTTCTTGAATCTTTTGACCATGTTCATCCATACCAGTTAAATAATAAACTTCACTATGAGCAAGTCTTTTGAAGCGTGCTAAAACGTCGCCAGCAACAGTTGTATATGAATTACCAATATGGACATTACCTGATGCGTAATATATTGGTGTAGTAATATAAGTCTTCTTCATCTTTTCCTCCATTTAAAAAAGACAAAAGGAATATCTTATGTCTTTTATTTCAAGATGTAATTATTCATAATTATTTGAAATGATTTTTCCGAAGCAAGCTTTGGAAACTCATAATATTTTTTGATTTGTTCATTTTCACCAACTAAATCAGAGATAGTTCGAATAACAACCCATGGGATGTTGTGTTCATTTAGAACCGTACATACCGCATATGATTCCATGTCGACACAAGTAATGTCGATTCCCTTATAATGCTTATCAAAAATATCTTCTAATTCTTTTCTGTTTCCAGCAAATTTATCAGCTGTCATGATTGTTCCCTTCAAACATCCATCAGGACATTTAAATTCTGAATGAAGAAAACGCGTTTCTTCAGAAAAACAACCGTATGGAAGATTATCCATAACCATATCAATATCATAACATCCAATTTTTTCACCAAAAACAGTATCGAGCGTCTTTAAATCTTTTTGAAATCCACCAGCAATACCACAATTGAAAACTAAATCAGGTTTAAAGTGTTCAACCATTAGTTGTGTGCTAAGTGCTGCTTGCACTTTACCAATACCACAAATTGTGAGAATGCATTCTTTATTAGAAATCGTTCCTTGATAAAAGAGTTTATTAAGAATCTTGATTTCTTTTTTATTTTCAAGAACATTTAAAAATGCTTCAATTTCAACTTTTAAAGCACAAATAATGCCAATCATTAGTTAATTTCCTTACCACTAATTTCAAGAATAGTTACATAGAACTCTTCGCCTTCTTCAGGTTTAACGTAAACACGATCATTAACTTGATGATACATGATTGCGGCACCAAAAGGTGATTCATTAGAGATAAAACGTTTAATAGGGTCAGCTTCTAGTGTACCAACAATTTTATAAACTTGTTGTCCATTGAAGTCATCATCTTGAGCTTCATCTTCGATTCCTTCGAAGACAACGCGAACCCATTTGCCCATACGAACATATTCATCATCTGAATCTGATTCATCAATAATTTCATAATTCTTTAAAATCGTGTCTAATTCGATTAAACGTGAGGCAATTCTCGCTTGTTCATTACGAGCAGCATCGTAGTCAGCATTTTCAGATAAGTCACCTTGTGAACGTGCTTCTTGAATAGAAATGACGTTTTGTTCACGTTCTTCTAATAGCTGTCTTTTCTCTTCTTGTAATTGTTCTATTTTTTCACGAGTTAATTGATACTTATTATTCATATAATAGCCTCCTTAATTGCATATATTTTAACAAATTTTATCATTTTATGCAACAAAATGATTTTTAATTTTTGACTTTGCGAATCATCCATCCATATTCTGCTTTAAATGGAATATCAAGTAAGATCTTTTGTTGAGCATGTGGCGCAACAAAGATTTCTTCTTTTGTTTCATAATCATACATTTTATTTATTTTAAAAGCGATTGTTTCATTTGGTGTAATCATTTCAAGGGCATCATCAACTTTAAAATTGTTTCTTTGTTCGACTAAAACAAAGTTGTTTTCCATACCAAGAACAAATGAGACAAACTCTTGTGTTGGAATTTCAACATGATTATCGTACAATTGTTCATTAAATGTTGGCATACCATTTAAAAAGCCAATTGAAGTTTCCCTGTTTTCACATTTCTTAATTTCATCGAAGACTTTTTGGTAGTCTTCATCTTCTAACTTTCCATTCTTTAGATAAGTATCGATTAAAAGACGATAGCTTCTGATAACACAAGCTAAATAATAAGCTGATTTTAAGCGCCCTTCAATCTTTAATGATGAAATATTTAGATCAATAAGCTTTGAAACATAAGGAACTGCCATCAAATCTTTGGAAGCAATATTGTATATTCCAGGTAATTCTTCACCATTTTTACTAAGCGAATAATTCCATCTACAAGAGTGTGCACAACCACCACGATTGGCATCACGATTAGTCATGTGATTACTCAAAACACAGTGTCCAGAAAAGCTTGAGCACATACCACCATGAATGAAAACCTCAAGTTCAAGTGGCGATTTTTCACTCAAAAATTGGATTTCATCAAGCGTTGCTTCTCTTGCTAGTACTACTCTGGTTGCACCTTTTTCTTTGTAATAAAGAATTGAATTTATATTTAAAACTGACTTTTGTGTTGAAATATGAGCTTCCATTCTTTTTGATAGTTTGACTACTCTTTCTAAAATATAAAGACTAGAAACAATGACCGCATCAACACCCATTTCATCTAATTCTTTGATGTAATCATCTAAGCCAATTAAATCATCATCATGTGGAATGATGTTTAATGTCACGTATAATTTTTTGTGAAGTTTATTTTTAAAGTTTGCTAATTCTTTTAAATCTTCTAATGTAAAATTAGAAGCTCTTGCTCTTAAACTAAAACTTTTGCCACCAACGTATACCGCATCAGCACCATATAAATAAGCAATTTTGGCCTTTTGTAAATCACCAGCAGGTGCTAATAATTCAATTTTCTTTAGATTTCCCATCTTGCTTTTTCCTTCTTAATTAAAATTGAATCTTGGTGTAGTAAAGCTTGATGATGTTTAATATTTAAGGCCGAAAGTTTTTCATCAAGGTTGATAGCTTCATCTTTTAGTTTAGCAAGATATAGATTGATTACTTCACATGTATTTTCAAAGTCTAAATTAAATGGTTTTAAAATAAGATTAGCATAGCTTTTTAACTCATCATTTAAATAAAAATAATCGTGTAGATAAATCTTAGTACCATAATTTTCAATAATTGGATAAGCTTCATCAGGACGATTTTCTTCTTTAATCATATAATTACCATCTTCTTTTTCACCATTTCGGTAAACAAAATAATTAGTAATTAAACTTCTTCTTGAATAAAAGATTCTCCATGTTCCAAAACCAATAACGAAAGTATTAGTATTTTGAGATA
>DBWT01000050.1:28149-42102 GCA_002309035.1 Caryophanales bacterium UBA1231
TTTAAAACAATATTTAAATCTTCTTTATTTGTTGTATAAGTTAAAGAATAATACATTCTTTTACTTTTATCGATTAAAGGCATTAAACCTAAATCTTCATATAGATAATAATCAATATCCACTTCATGATTGATGTAATCTAACATTTCATTTACTTTCTTTAGTTCTTGATCTGAAAAGATATTAGTACAATCAATCATGACTATTTTATTTTGACTCTTTATCTTTTTAGCTAAAGCGATAGCTTCATCAAGTGTAAACTTTAAAAAAACATCGCTTGATAAATAGTCAACACCAATAATGAACCCATCAACATTGAGTTTTTGATTAATTAATTCTTTATGATTTAGCTCAACAATTAACATTTGATTCTCCTACTGATGGCAAGTCCATCACCATCATTTAAAAAAATAGTTTCATATTCTTTATTTTCTTTGAGCCATGTTACAAAAGTTTTGATTTTTTTAACTAAACTTCTAAGGTTTTTAGAGATATTTGGATCATTTTCATCAACACCATGAAACAAGATATTATCGACAACTACTATTCCATTATCCTTTAAGAATGGCGTATAACGCTCAAAAAACTTGATATTTTGGGCTTTTGCCGCATCGATAAATAAAAGGTCGAATTCTTTAGAAAAGTTTGAAATATCAACTTCTAAAGCATCACCAAAAATGACATTGATTTTATCTTCCATATTTAATGACTTAATATTTGCTTGTGCTTTTTCAAACATCGAAGGATTACGTTCAATTGTCGTAACTTTATCTGCTCCAGCTAAAACAAAAGATAATGCTGAATAAGCAACAGCAGTACCAATTTCTAAAATGTTTTTGATGTTATTATCTTTTATTAAATTAACTATTATTTTTAATGAATCATCTTTAATGATAGGAACATCATTAAGAAGTGCTTCGTTTTTGATTTCCAAAATATCCATAAAATCACCATTTAACATATTATACAATAAATTGCCTTTTTAAGCAAACTAATAGCCATAAAGAAAGAGATCTAACAATAGTTAGATCCCTTAGTCTTTAGTCTTGATGTGCCAAGAAACGTACTAATTCTTTATAACGTCCTAATTCAAATGTTAGTGAACTATATTCTTTTAAAATAATTTTAAATATCATATTGTTTTTGAAAACACCACTTATATCATTAATTGTCATTCTCATATAATTAAGTAAGTATGAATGATTGAAGTTTTGGAATTTCATTACATAGTATCTAATAATATCTTTAAAATAACAATCATACTTTTCTTCTTTAACCATTTGAACATTCAAAAATTGATAAAAATAATTAGGATTATTCAAGTGATCAACAACAATCGCATAAAGCAACAATAGTTTATTGTTCAATTTAACTTCTTGTAGATAATCGAATGCTTGTTGCCATTTTCGATAGTAAATCAAATAGTAAACAAAATAAAAATGATAAAGATCGAGATTTTTACCAGCTGATGATTTTAATAGTGTTAATCGTGCTAAAACATCGTCATCATCAATTCTTAAAACTAACGATTGAAGTTGGTGTTTATAAAGAATTCTTCCGAACTTCAAGCTTAAAGGTAGTGCACTAAATTGTTGATAGGCATTATAAAAAGAACCTGCCTTATTAGTTAAGAAATAATAATCTAATAGTAAATCACCTACAGCAACCTTTAGTGTTTCATCATCGATTTTTAAGCTTAATAATTCTTTAAGGCTATCATCTAATAATGAAAAAGATCCTCTTTCCAAGTAATACAATGTTCGCACATAACAAAAAAAGTGTTGTTCATTAACTGATAAAACTTTATCAACTAAGCTTATTTTCTTTACAAGCATTTCTGCTTCGCTTAAATTTCGCTTAATTACGTTATAAAGAAATAAAAAGAGTTCATTTTCAACATCACAATATTGACCACTAACAACTGTTTTCGCAACATAATCTTCTATGCCTGTTAGATCATTAGTTAAATAAGCAGTTAAAATATCATATGATATCGGTATTAAGCGTGTTGAAACAACTTCATCATAGTCAATTTGTAATTTTTCAAATAGTAAATTATAATAGTAGTCATCTACGTCAACTTGACAATTCTCAATTTTACTTAAGTAGCTTGTACTACAAATTCCATCAGACATTTCTTCCAATGTCAATCCCATCTCAAGTCGTTTTCTCCGCATGATTTGGGCAAGTTTTAATCTGTCGTTTTTTGATAAGTTAGCATATTTAGTTTCTAAGCTTTTCATTTTAACCCTTCCTTTTGATAATTATTACTTGTTAAAATTATAACATGCAAAATTTCAAAAGTAAAGGTCGAAAAAAAGCAACTTTTAATCGATTTTTTATTAAAAAAAGAATAAAAAAGATTGTTTTTTTCGAAAAACTAGTTATATTCTGGACTGTACTTATTGAGACGTTTTCTTAACTCTCTCTCATTAGGTACATAATGCATCAACGCTTGATGAAATTCAGGCGAATGATTTAAAAATTGAAAGTGACATAATTCATGAAAAATGACAAAACTGATTAAATCTAAATCAACGTGAATCAAAGAACGATTTAGAATAATCTTGTTCTCTTTTGGTATACAGCATCCCCAACGACTCTTATATTGCTTTATGTAAAGCACTGGATTAATTTCAAAAGGCGGTTCTAGTTTTGTTAATGCATTTTCAAAAAGAACTGTGAACACTTCTTCTGCAAATCTTAACAAATAATTTTCAATTAATTTTTTAATGTGTGCAACTGAATTATCATTAGTATGGATATAAAGAATTTGGTAATCAAAATCAGCTTCAATTCCCTCGCTTTTATCAAAGGTAACTTGAAGGTGTAATGTTTTACCTAAAAGCAGGTATTCTTCTCCCGTAATATACTTACGTGGAGGATTATAATGGTTTAGATAGGCTTTTTCAATCCAATAAAGATGTTGATCAACAAAGTTAATGACTTTATCCATCGATATAAACCGATGTTTTTTTATAACAATTGTTCCATCTTTTTTAACCGAAAGTATTATCTTATGTTGCTTAGTTTCCTTTATAATATAAGGAATACCTCTTTTATTTAAAGATTCTATTTTCATATATAAGGTTTATATAACTGATAAATATCATCAGTCATATCGTCAATCGACTTTTCATCACTATTGATTATCCAGTCAGCATTATTTTCAATCGACGCATTAAAAATTAGATCATCATTTTCAATCCTCTTTTTAATTTGTTCTTCATCATCGCCTCTTTCAATCATTCTCGATAGTCGCGTATTAATAGGTGTTCTTAAGTAGCAAACTTTAACAAGGTTTGGTGCTTTTTCTTTGTACTTCATGACACCCGCAGGTTCAAGTATTACCACTTTATTTGAGGCTAAGTCTTCATATGCTGTTCCGTAATAATAATCGTTGTAACAAACATATTCTAAAAAGAAATTGTTTTTGATTTTTTCTTCGAATTCCTCTTTCGTAATAAAATGATAATCTTTATGGTTAATTTCATTTTTTCTCATTGATCGTGTTGTATAAGTAACAAGTTTTTCTAAATCATATTTACTTGTTAAAATCTTAACCGCTTCAGTTTTACCTGATGCACTTGGTCCAACTAATATTAACATGAATTATCCTCCACTTTGATTTTATTATAGCATAATTTAAAGTTTTTCGACTCTTTTTTGTTAAGAAAAAGACCTAACAAGATGTTAGGTCTCATATTATTCATTGATTATCGCATAATTTATGACTTCATCGATTTTCTTAACTGGGACAATCTTTAAAGTATCTTTAACAGAATCTGGTACTTCATCTAAATCTTTGATATTTTCAAATGGAATTAAGATTGTCTTTAAACCACCACGGCATGCGGCAATAGATTTTTCTCTTAATCCACCGATTGGAAGAACGCGTCCTCTTAAAGTAATTTCACCAGTCATACCTAAATCATGATGAACTTTACGATTAGATAGAGCTGAAACGATTGCTGTTGTGATTGTGACACCAGCTGATGGACCATCTTTTGGAATAGCACCTTCAGGAACGTGAATGTGAATGTCATTCTTTTCAAATATTTCACTATCGATCTTGAATTTTTCAGCATTTGTTTTAACGTAACTTAAAGCTGCTTGTGCTGATTCTCTCATGACATCACCTAGTTGACCAGTTAAAACAAGATGACCACTACCTTTATAATATGTAACTTCAACTTCTAAAGTATCACCACCATATGCGGTATAAGCAAGGCCAGTA
The DNA here is from genome assembly GCA_002309035.1 of Caryophanales bacterium UBA1231. Next base: position 32,387 of record DBWT01000050.1, read on the forward strand.
ACAACACCAACTTGATCATTTTCATCAATTTGGTTGTCATGGAATTTTTCTTTACCAAGTAGTTCTTCTAAATCTTCTTTTTTGACTTCGACTTTGCTTACTTTTTCCATTAAAATTTTTTTGATGACTTTACGAATGATAGAACCAATGATTCTTTCCAGTTCTCTGACACCAGTTTCTCTTGTGTAGTTTCTAATAATACCAAAGATTGCATCATCGGATAAAACAAATTGTTGATCAGTCACACCATGTAATCCCATTTGTTTTGGAACTAGATATCTTTTAGCGATTTCAAACTTTTCAAATTCAGTATAGCTTGATAATTCAACAATTTCCATTCTATCTCTTAATGGCATTGGAATATTACCAATATAGTTGGCTGTACAAATAAAGAATACTTGTGACAAATCGAAAGGTAATTCAACATAGTGATCGCTAAAGTAACGATTTTGTTCGGGGTCTAATACTTCAAGAAGTGCTGAAGTTGGATCACCTTTATAATCTCGTGATAATTTATCGATTTCATCAAGTAAGAAAACAGGATTTCTTGTGCCAGCTTTAGAAATGGCTTGTAAAATACGGCCAGGAAGAGCTCCAATATAAGTACGGCGATGACCTCTTATTTCAGCTTCATCGCTAACGCCACCTAATGATTCTTTAACAAAAGTTTTGTTTAGAGCAGTAGCTATTGATTTTGCAAGTGAAGTCTTACCAACACCTGGAGGGCCAACTAAACATAAGATCGATTGAGGATTACGTTTATTAAGAATCTTAACAGCTAGGTATTCCAAGATACGATCTTTAACTTTATCTAAACCATAATGATCTTTATCTAATTGTTCTTTAGCTTTATTGATATCTTCAGTATCAGTTGATTCTTTACTCCAAGGAAGGGAGATAATGAAATCAAGATATGTACGAATAATATTAGTTTCAGGTGATGCTGAATTAGAAGATTGATATCTTTGTAATTCTTTTAATGCTACAGCTTCTGCTTCTTCAGGCATTTTGGCATCGACAATTTTCTTTCTTAATTCTTCAATATCTGATTCTTTTTTAACTTTATCACCTAATTCATCTTGAATGGCACGAATCTTTTCGCGAAGATAGTATTCTTTTTGAGATTGATTGATGTTAGCTTTAACATCATTTTCGATTTTTTCTTCGATTTCACTATAGAATTTTTGTAATTCAATATCTTCGATTAACATTTCAAGACGTTTATGAACAACAACTTCTTTAATGTATTCATATTTACGACTATTATTAAGAACTAATAAGCTTGCAATACGATCAGAAAATTGAGCAGGATCTTTATCCTTTTCAACAAGTAATTTGTTCACAACATCCATATTGATAAAACGAATGGAATTTAAAGATTCATAAACTTTTTTAACAACTAAGTCTAGTAGTGTACGATCTTTAACTTCATCGATTATATCAGCTAATGGTGATACTTTAATAATAAGATTTGGTCTTGTTGTTTCAATCGTTTCGATTTTTGCACGACGATCAAATTTAACTTTGACTCTTCTTGTATTGCCTGGCATCTTCATTGTTAAAATGTTTTGACCAAGAATACAATATTCTTCGTATTCTTCTGAACCTTTGACACCATTTTTAGGGAAAACAAAGGCACAATAATTATTGTATTGTTCGGCTACTTTTAAGGCTTTTATCGACTCATCGTTAGTAATGTCTATCCGCATTTCTGATTCTGGAAATGGGACAAAATCTTCCATGACGACTGCCGGTAATTCTAAAATAGTATTTTCCATATAGCCTCCTTTTTATTTATTTTTTATTCTTCAGTTTTAGCTTCTTTCTTTGCTTTCTTAACATTATTTGCTTTTAAGAATTCAATTGCTTGTTGTCTTTGAAGATGGAATTCAATATCATTAGATGAAACATGTTCTTTCGCATGTTCAATTGTAATATTATTAGCTTCTGCAAGCTTTTTAAATTCTTCTTCGATTTGTGCATCTAAAACTTTGAATTGTTCTTGTTTCATAACTTCTTCAACTAATAAATCTAATTTGATTTGATTAGCTGCTTGTGTTTTCATTCTTTCTTCGAAGGCTTTTTCATCTAAGCCTTGGAATTGTAAGAACATTTCAAATGGAATGTTGTATTGTTTTGCTTGATCAACATATCTTTGTTTTAATTCTTCAGCATAGCGATCAACCATAGCTTGTGGTAAATCGATTGGATTCTTTTTAATTAAAGCATCGAATAAATCATTTAAGAATGCATCTTCAGCTTCTTTTGTTTTTTGATCTTTTAGTTTATTGTTGACATATTTTTGATATGCATCAACTGTTTCCACATCTTTAATTTCAAGTTCTTTAACGAAATCATCATTTAAAGTAGGAACGACTTTTCTTTTTACTTCATGAACTTTAACTTTAAATGTTGCATCTTTTTCTGCTAATTCAGCATGGTAATTTTTAGGGAAAGTGACATTAACATCTACTTGTGCACCTTCTTTTAATCCGATTAATTGGTCTTCAAAACCAGGAACAAAAGAACCACTACCAAGTACTAATTCATAGTTTTCTGCTTTACCACCATCAAATGCTTTACCATCAACGAAACCTTCAAAATCGATAACAACTGTATCGCCATTTTCTGAAGCTTCTTCTTTAACTTCGAATTCAGCATGATTTTGAAGTTCTTTATTGATTTCATCTTCAACTTCTTTCTTAGTTACACGTGTTGATTTCTTTTCAATGTTTAAATCTTTGTATTGAACTAATTCAATTTCAGGCATTACATATACTAAAGCTGTGAAAGTAAATCCTTTGTCATGTGCTAAAGATTTAAAGTCTAAATCGATTTGTGGATAATCAACTGCTTCAATTTTATGCTCTTTAATGGCAGCTACATAAGCAACTTGGATTGCTTCATTTACAGCTTCTTCATAAAGTGGTTCATAACCAAAACGACTTACAAAAACATTCATTGGGATTTTACCAGGACGGAATCCATCAACTTTAACGTCTTTAGTGGCTTTTGGATATGCTTTAACAATTGCTTCATTAAAAGCTTCAGCTGAAACTTCAATTGTTAACTTCACTTGATTTTTTGATAATTTTTCTAATTGACTCATAATAATCTCCTTTTTTATTCTTATATATTATACAACAATTAATTTGTTTTTGCAATTTATATAACTTTTACATCCGTAATATCTCTAATGGGAATTACTTGGTCAACAATTTTAATTGTCTTCAAAACTGGGTCAATAAAAGTAATCATTCCTTGGGTATTGACATAACCATCTTTAACATAATGTGTGATTATTACCATTTGATTGACTTTTAGCTCAACGATTTTTTCATTGATCATTTCGATTTCATCAATTGTTAAATGTCTTCTTGATGTTTTGATTTTTTCTTGTTCTAAGATTAAATCATAAAAACCTTTTAATGAATTAAATGGTAGAAATTGTTTTGCACGATGTACTAAATCCATTTTTTCACGCATCTTCTTCACCCGCATTATGTCCACCAACAAGCAAATTACGTTTTCTTTGTGTAGCTTTTTCAGTATAATTCATACCTTTTAAGATACTGTTTTTACCATATCTTTTTTTAAGATCAATAATTGTATGTTGGAGATTTTTTTCTTTCATTTCTTTTTCTGGTTCACTAAATAAATCAAATGTTGCCATTGATTCATCTTGTAAATCATTGAACGAAATGCTAATTCTTCGAATTGGATAGTTAGTTTCTGTTGTTTTTTGGTAAAGCTTTAAAAAGTAATTAGTCAACTCTTTAGGACTTGATGTGTATTTACCTAGTTTCATACTACCACCAGTAGGTTTAGTGACTTCTTTTGAATAGCCAATGCCAAGACTAATTGAGCCACAAACTAAACCTTTGTCGACTAAATCTAATGAATTAACATCGACCATTTCTTTTAAAACAAGCATCGCATCATCATAGTTATAATCAGTAAATAATATTTGAGCATTAGTATGTGAATTGCTTTTGCTTTTATAAGCATGAATATGTTCCATTGTACATGGTTCAATACCATTTGCATGGTCAATTAAGATTTCAGCATTTATCCCAAATTCTTTATATAGTAAGTTTTCATCAATTAAAGTAACATCATGTAAGTTAACCGCATGATATCTTAATAATCTTTTTGCTGTTCCTCTTGAAATGTTCCAAATATCAGTGATTGGTTCATGATACCAAATCTCTTTTTTGAAACTTTCTTCATCAAGATAACTAATAAAATCAGGTGAATGCTTCGCTGTTACATCTAAGGCAACTTTTGCTAAAAAAAGGTTAGTACCAATTCCACAAGTCGCATAAAGACCTAATTCAGATCTAATTAAATCAAGCAGCATAACCGCCATTTCTTTTGGCGTTTTGTGGTACAAATTCAAATATTTAGTAATATCGATAAAACATTCATCGATGGAATAAACATGAATATCATCTTTAGAAAAATATCTTAAATATATTTTATAGATTTCTGCCGATGTTTTCATGTATTTGTTCATTTGTGGTAAAGCTACTAAATAATCAGTTCCCTTAGGTATTTCAAACAAACGACAGCGATTTCTTACGCCTAACTGTTTTAAAGCTGGTGTGATCGCAAGACAAATAGCCCCATTACCCCTTGATGGATCGGCTACAACAAGTTTTGTTGTCATTGGGTCTAATCCTCTTTCGACACACTCAACTGAAGCATAAAAGCTCTTTAAATCGATACATAAATAATAATTACTCATCACATTTACTTACAAATTGATTATGAGCTTCTGAATATTCATAACCAATCGCTTTAAGCCTTTCTGATACTTCAGTAATTGATGTACCATATTCTTCATCTAAGTATTTATCTAAAGCCTCAAGATTTGGACATTTGTCACGTAATAAAGTATTGACAATGCTAAGCATAATAATAGGATTTCGCATAATGCCTCCAGGAAAAAAATAATCAATCGTATAAAATACGTTTGATTATTAATTTAGTTTTAAACTGTTAATCACAGAATAACAAAGAATACAATGTTTGCTGCAAGGAAAAGTATTGTTAATGCAACAAAACAAATAAATTGAACTCTTTCTATTTTATTAGCTTTCTTTTGAATTAACTTAGTAATATGAGAAATTAAGAAAATAATGTGGGAAATACTAATATAAATATCAGAAATAATAATTAATGGAATTCCAAGTATTACCGCAATAATTACACCACCTAATTTTTCACCACTATCTTCGCTATTTAATGATTTTAACATTCCAACCATAATATAAATATTAAAGCAAATAATAATTAAATTAACAGCTAAGAAAATAAATGATGCAATCATTAATCCTCGATGTTTTTTCTGTGTTACGAGATTATTTTCAATTTTGTTACAAGGTTGAGTTAATTCTTCATCTGTAACATTTTCATTTTGTTTTAATTCTTGTTCTTTATTATTTTCCATAAAAAACTCCTTAAAAAATTATTGATAACACTTTACTCACTTCTTCAATTTCTTTTTGTAATGCTTCATCAAAACGATTTAAGATTGGTGCATCCAAGTCAATCAAAGCAACGACATTATCGCCTTTCAAAATTGGCACAACTAATTCTGATTTTGATTTAGAACTGCAAGCGATATGACCAGCAAACAAAGATACATCAGGAACATTTAAACTCATCTTTTTAAGTAATGATGTTCCACACACACCTTTTCCAAGAGGAATAACAGTACATGCTACTTCACCTTGAAAAGGGCCTAAATAAAGATTATTACCATCAACTAGATAAAAACCTGCCCAATTAAGGTTTGGAATTGTCATAAGGACTGCAGATGCATTTGCTAAATTAGAAACTAAAGGAAGAGAAGGATCGATTATTGATTTTATTTGTTCTTTTATCATATTAATATTTTATCATATTTTTTAAAATAATTGTTTATTAACACTTAACTATCTTTTTTAAGTGTTGTTTATTTAAGATATAAATAATGAATGAAATCAAAACACAAAGTCCAGTAACAAAGATAATCGATATAATAATACCTAAAACACCGTTTTGTGCAAACCCATAAAAATCATATTCCATTGACACTTTCCCATTTTCCATATGCGTAAGAACATTAATAGAATAGTAAACACTATATAATCCTAGAGGCACTAAGCTAAAAAGGGTTTCTTTAAAGATAATTCTTTCATCATTTTCAAAAACTAAAAGCGTAATAAAAGCTAATAATGGACAAACTAAATGGAAAAATAAATTGCTATTTATAAATAAAGCTAACCATTTAGATCCAACCATTGGTGATAAGAAAAAGACTGTAACAACCATTGTAATACCTACTTCAACAGTACCAATGATTTTAAACAAATAAACGATGTGAGGTATATTATCTCTTTTTTTGCTTAAAACTAAAATTTGATAAACAGCATAAACAATTAAAGTAACAAGTAATAAAAGATTAGAATCAACTGTGAAAAACTTAAAAACATTAATACTTTCACTTACTAGTAATTCTTCACCAGGCATGAATTTAAGTCTAAACGCCATAGCTATGATAGCAAAAAGTAAAAAAGCAATGTTTACAAGATTCAATATCAAAGCAATTTTTAATTTTTTCATACTTCACCTACGTTGTTGAATGGCTTGATCCTTCTTGTGCTCTACCATCAGAAAAATCATAACCATTAGGATTATAATAAGGCCATTCAGGTGTTCCATAGCCTGTAATCTTTGAATTATTAATATTATATTTACGCATTGCACAACAATCACTCGTATTACCTTCAACAGTATAAAGTGTTGTGCCATCACAGTAAAGGACAATACCAGTATGGCTTGCACCATCTGATTTCATGAACATAATATCACCAGCTTTTGGAATATAATTTTCTTTATATTGGAATAAGCCTTTATTTTGATACCATTCCATACCTAGTGATACAGATGCATATTTAGGAATAATAGTTGTTGGAACACCAGCTTGATTAGCGCACCAAGAAACATACATGGCGCACCATGCCCCTGGATTAATACCATACCAAGCTCCATATTTCGTGTAGTTACCTGATGTTCCGATATTTCCATTAGCATCTAGCTCTTGATAACCTATTTCACCTAAAGCAATATTGATAAATTTAACAACTAATTCAATTTCTTTAATTGCTTTCATTGTATAGAAATACTTATCGCCTTCACCATTAATAAATAATAAATCAAATGTACCTTCATTTGTCGCCTTAAAAAGCTTATTGTTGATTTCAATTCCACTCAATTCATTAATGATAAAGCCATTTGGAATCACATATTCACTTCCAACTTTGATGTTATGACGTAAATTATAAAATGCTGAGTCAACATTTTCGACTAATTCACTCAAATGTTCACTATTCATCAAGCAACCAATAAATAAAGAATTATCAATTTCTTCTTCATAATAGTTATAGCTCAAAATTGCTTGTTTAGGGTTTTTCGTAAATGTATCGTTTGGATTTAAATTATTAAAATAATAACCTGTTGGTTTTGTTAAGAAATTGTTATATGTAACATATGCTGTATAATTCTTTTGATTAGCCTCAACCGCATTATTACGCATAAATAAATATCTTGCACTATTCATGAAAGTATTGAAAGATACATTAATTTCAACTAAACCTTCTTGATAGTTTCTAAATGTAACACATGAAGAATATGTTGTAGCTGTTTGACCACAATTATCAAATACATTACCCATAATTTGAATCAAATGATCTGTTCCAGCATTATTTGAAGCATAAGTTCTAAAAAATAGGCCATTATATTTACCATTGATAAATTGGTTATCGATAATTTTCCATGAACTATCTACTTTAATAATACCATTATTGAAACGAATTCCATCTTTATCAAAATTTATGAATAAATTGTTTTCAAGTTTAATGTTGTGACAATTATTGATATTAATACAAACATCGCTAATTATATCAAATGTATTATTTGTGATAGCAATATTATTGTGGTAAACACTACCTTCTGAGAATTCAATAACACCAGTATAGTATTCTTTACTTTCTTGCCAACTAGTATTTATTGTTTTAGTATTTTTAAATGTATTATTATCAATAACAATATCATAATTACCATCAACTAAGACAATTTGACCATTGTTTGTAAAATTAATGCCTCCAATATAGATATTATGAACATCTTTAGAAAGTGTTATAACGCCATCAAATGAATTATCAAATGTCGATTTAATCGTCATATTACTTTTTGTTATTGTCACATTTTCACAAATTGGACCAATAATAGAAATAACATTGGCAGCTTGAGCTTTAGCTAAAGCACTAGCTAATGAATTAAAGCATGTCTTATTATAATAGTATATGTAATCACCAATAATGAGATCTGTTGTTTGACCACTTTTAACGATAATCACATTATTAGTCGTTAAAACATGAATTAAAACTTCATCGTATACTTTTGGATTACTTTTTAACACACATCTGACTTTAACTTGACCAGATCCTTTATTATTGACAGTAATAAAGCCACTTTCTTTGATTTTAAGTAAGTCATTTTCTTCACATTCAAAATAAACATCTTCTGTATCACATTTTAATTGATATAAATCATTATTAACTAAGTATTCAGGAACATTTGTGATATGAATTTCTTTGATTAATTGAATAATTGTCAAAGTAAAGCTTTTAATAACTTCACCTTCATGTTTAACTTCAACTACACAAGTTCCTTCACTTAAACAAGTAATAACACCTTTTTCAATTTTAATTAAAGATTTATCATATGATATTTCATAATTACTTGTAGTAGCTTCAATTAATAATGGAATCTCATCACCAACAGCTAGTGTTTGATCTTCATTTTGAACCTTTATGCTAACATTAAGATTTGATGGCCCCATAAAGTCACATGAAGATAAGAAAATAAAAAACATTATTATTAATAAAATTCTTATTTTTTTCATATTTCACCTACAATAAATTAATATTATTTTTCTTTGCTTTTTCAATTTCAGCTTCATCCCAAAATGAAGATTGTACTTCACCAATATGTGCTTTTTCTAAAATAAACATACAAAGTCGTGATTGTCCTATTCCTCCACCAATTGAAAGAGGTAATTCTTCATTTAAAACCATTTGATGATATAAAAGATTAACTTTTGCTAGTTCATTCTTGTATTTCAATTGTTTCATTAAACTATCTTTATCAACTCTAATACCCATTGAAGAAAGCTCAAAAGCTGTAGAAAGTGGTTCATACCATAAAAGTAAATCACCATTTAGATTCCAATCATCATAATCTGCTGCTCTTTCATCATGTGGTTTGCCATCTTTTAGTGGCCAACCAATTTCCATTAAAAATACAGCTTGATGAATTTTGCATATTTCATTTTCACGTTCTTTTCTAGATAGATTTGGATACATCTTTTCGAGTTCTGTCGAAGTTAAAAAAGTAACATCTTGAGGAAGTGTCTTTTTTAAGACTGGAAACTTATTTGAAACGACTTCAATTGTTTCAAGAAAGGCTTGATAAATTAGTTTAACCACTTCTTTTAAATACTCTACATTATGATTTTCTTTTGAAATTGGTTTTTCCCAATCCCATTGATCAACATAAATGGAATGAAGATTATCTAGATCTTCAAAGGGTCTAATAGCATTCATATCAGTATATAATCCTTGATTAGAAAATAATTGATACTTATTTAAAGCATATCTTTTCCATTT
>DBWT01000050.1:42142-42398 GCA_002309035.1 Caryophanales bacterium UBA1231
TTATCGTTTAAACCTGTCGATGGTTCAACAAATAAAGGTGCTGATACTCTTAAAAGATGAAGTTTAGCTGATAGAGCTTTTTGAAATGTATCTTTAACAAGTTTGATCGCAATTTGCGTTTCATTTAATGTTAGTTTTGATTGGTAGTTTGTAATTTGATATTTCACAAGCAATGCCTCTTTTTTTCTATTAATAAAATATATATATTATTATAATAGCATAAATAAGAATTTTTTACCATCTTATTGTTTAATTT
>DBWT01000087.1 GCA_002309035.1 Caryophanales bacterium UBA1231
AAATTGAAAATTTAATGGAAACTAAAGCTGGTTGTGTTATTTCATCACACTGTGGTGAACACACCATTGGTATTCTTTATATCATGAAAGAGAACTAGTAATTCTCTTAACTGGGCTAGTACTGGTTTCGACGGGTTATATGAAGTTTCTTAAGCATGTCGTGGGTAGGCACGTTAAAACCTGAGGTTTAAAATAACCGGAAATCAAAATTATTCATTTGCTTGCTAGTTCAAGCTTAACTCATTAAATAGTATTGTCTGTGTACTTTTAATGGGAACGAAAAGCAGACTTGGTTGAACTTGCTAGCTTCGGCAAGGAATACGAGATTGATGAGCTGGTAGTTATGATGTTTTGTTTATGTTCATGATAGCTATAAGACCAAATACATAAAATAAGCATGTAGAAAAAGGGATGGATCGTAATTCGGACAGGAGTTCAACTCTCCTCTAGTCCACCATATTGATATTAATCACTGATATTAAATCAGTGATTTTTTATTATTGAAATAGGAAAGTGAAACGTTAATGAATTGAATAAAAGATAAAAATGTGTTATATTATTAGTTAGTAGAAGGAGAATCATACAATGGGTAATGAACTATTTTTAGCTAAACCAGAAGATGGTAAACAAATCTCCGACATTTTAGAAAGTGCTGCTGGTAATGGCATGGTGGTAATGAGTTATACCAGACGCCCCGATGCATATCTATCGTATCAAAAAGAATCAGGCACTCCTTTTGTCTATGTTCAAAGAAAAGATAATCAAATTATTCAGACCTGTGCGATGCTAGAACGTAAATGCTATTTAAGTAGCGAGATCAAAACCACCGGTTATATTTGTGGGCTTAAGAAGAATTCTGCGATTTCGGGTTATGCAATTAACACCTTCAAAATCTTTAATTGTTTGGATAAAGAAGATGTCGATTTGACCTATTGTTGTGTTTTAAAAAGTAATGATAACTTTAGTCAAATGCTTAACAAACCGCGTAATAGATTAACTGCTTCTAAAATGGCTGAATTTAAAACCTTTATGTTTAATCCGGCTCAAAGAATAAAAGCTCCTAAGCATCAATTTGTGTTCCGCAGAGCAACACAAGACGATTTAGAACAATTATTAAAATATTTAAATGAGGAAGGAAGTAAGCATGACTTATTTCCAGTCATTGAATCGCTTAATCAATTTTATAATCTTCACATTGAAGACTTTTATCTCTTACTTGAACAAGATCAAATCATTTGTGCAGCAGCCCTATGGGATGTGTCTAGTTATAAACAATATACGGTTAAAAAATATAGTTGGTATATGAAAGGATTAAGAATCTTTAATCCGCTGTTAGCACTATTTAAATATATTAAACTACCAAAAGAGAATGCACCAATCACTTTCCCTTTTATAGCTTTTTTATTATGCAAAGATAACGATTTAGCAAATTTTCAAATCTTCTTAAAAGAAATTACGAAAGTAGCTGCTAAGAAATATGGTTTAGTTGGTATTGCTTTAGCTAGTAATCACTATGCTTATAATTTTATGAATCGCTTAAAAAGTGTGAGCTTTGAGAGTGTATTATACCAATTAGTTTTTAATGGTCATCAAAAAGATGTTGTCATAAATAATAAGCAATTATTTACTGAGAATGCTTTATTGTAAGACGATATAAAAAGAAAGGACTAAAACAATGGCTAGTTCTAAAGAATATTTAACATTTATCTTAGAACAATTAAAAGGCATGCCTAGTATTACTTATCGACCAATGATGGGTGAGTATTTATTATATTATGAAGGCCTTTTATTTGGTGGCATTTATGATGATCGCGTACTTCTAAAAAAAACTACTACTAATTCTAAGTATGAAATGGTTGAAGGAATCCCATATCCTAATGCAAAACCTATGTATCTAGTAGAAGAAGTAGATAATAGCATTTTGTTAGAACAAATTGTCCGCGATACGATAAGTGGGATTAGAAAATAACATTATAATCGACACTACAAGTCATAAAAAAGGAGTATTAAGTTTTGATTTAGTAATCTCTTTTGAAGATGAAGTACCACTTGAAACCATTAATAAAATTAAAGAACAGGTGGCATTATTAATTACTGATTACCAAATCGTAATTAACTATGATCAGGATTTTAGTCTATCATAATGATACAAGACATTTTGGATTACCCAGGATGTCTTTTTTAAAATAAAAAATTACTACCTTATTATATTACCCAAGCTAATTTATGCTATAATATAAATGTAAGATAATTAAAGATAAAGATAAAAGAGGTGGAAATTGTGAAGAAATTATTTATTATTCCGATGATGGCTTTAATTATTATTTTGTGTTCCTGTGAATTTGGTAGTGGCGGTGGTGCTAAAAAACTAACAGTTAGTTATTATGATGGCACAACCCTTTTAAAAGCAGAAGAATACGAAGAAGAAATTGATTTATTTGAATATGAAAAAGAAGGCTTTGAATTTAAAGGATGGTATCTAGACCAAGATTTATCAAAACCATTTAATAAGAGTAATCAAAGTCAATATTTCAAACAAGCAACACTTGATCTATATGCAAGAATGGAGAAAATCGTGAAAGATTTTAATATTAAGATCCAAGGTCAAAAAGAAGATAAGTCGGTTGTTTTAAACCCTGTATTTACATGGGAAAACTTAAAAGGTGATGCTACTTATAAAGTAACACTATTATCTGATGGTGAAAAGGTAGCGGAAGTTGAAGGCTGCGCTAACCGTTATCAATATGCATCATTCTTACAACCAAATACGTCTTATCAATTAGTTGTTTTAGGTGAACAAAGTAGCCTAGAATGTAGTGTATCATTTACAACTGGCGCACAAACGGAAGCAATCTATATGGGAATTACTTTAGGTAACCCATACATGGATGGTATGGTTATTCAAAGAAACGTTGAAAATGTTGTTAGTGGTACCGCTCCAGCCAACCAACTAATTATGGTTCAAGTAAATAACCAAGAATTCTATGGCTTGTCAGACGTAGAAGGTAATTATGAAGTTACAATTGGTGCGCAACCTGCTAAATTTGAAGCAAGTAGCTTAATTGTTACTAATGGAATGGGTGCTTCTAAACAATTAAATAATGTTTTGTTTGGTGATGTTTATTTGTTTGCGGGGCAATCAAATATGCAATGGACAACCCAACAATCAGATTATACTGATATTGATATGCAAAAGTTAATGGAATCAACAATTCGTTACTTTGCACAAGATGTTACAACCTCAACTGTTAAACTGGAGGCTGTTAAGAATGGTCGTTGGTTTGAACCAAATCTTCTTAATGTGATGAATTTTAGTGCGATTGCAACGATTACCGGTGCTCTTTTGGGAAGTTCATTAAAAACTGAAGCACCAATTGGTATCATTACCGCATACCAAGGTGATACAAATATCGCTAACTGGATGGGTCCTGAATATTATAATGGTACTTGTCAAACTAAATATTTACACTATAACGCCATGGTTTATCCACTTCGTCATACAAAACTAAGTGGTGTTGTTTGGTATCAAGGATGTAACAATTCAGCTGCGGGCTGTGAATATAAAGATTTGTTATTAGATTTATTCCAAAACTATCGTGATTTATTTAATACGGAAGACCTACCTTTCTTTGTCATTGGTCTTGCTTGTTATGATGGTGATTCAGGTAATAATTTTGACTTCTCATATGTTAGAGAATCACAAGCTAAAGCATGTGCTGAAGATGAAGATGCATACTTCATTTCAACCTGTGATGATGGTGATCCAACATACATTCACCCACGTGCAAAACACTACATTTGTGAAAGAGTTTATAAATCTATTAGCAGTGTAGTTTATGGTAGAAATTATTATGCTGAAGGTCCAACTTATAAATCACATAGCATTAATGGCAATAAAGTAACGGTTGAATTTGAAAACAATCTTGGCTTAAATGCAACTGGTGAAATTAAAGGCTTCTATTTAGCTGGTAGTGATGGTAAATATTTTGAAGCAACTGCGGTTATCTCCAATGAAAAGATTATCGCTTTCACACCTAAAGTTCAAGAGCCTGTTTATATTAAGTATGGCTTTGGTAAGAGCCCATTTGTCAATGTCTTTAATAAAGATGGTTATTCAATGGTTCCATTTAGAACTGATGAATATAATACGGATATTGATTTATTTGATTATAACGATACGACTAAGTATACTTTCCACCCAGATGGTTCAACAATGAACATCGCCATCACTAATCAAAATAATCTTTCAATTAGTAAGGTTGCGGATGGCAAGACATATGGTTCAGTTCGTCTAAACTATTGGGGTAGTGTTTGCTATATGCCAGAAGGCTTTAGAATGACTGTTAAAGGAACTAATAGTGGTGCTTCTATTGGTATGCGCTTTATTGAAGGTGGCTCATATGAAATTTGGTCATACAAATTTGTTGATGATTTTGAAGGTGAACGCACATTCACATTTAGCGTTGGCGACCTAACTTGTGTTTATAATAAGCAAAACAATATTTTTGAACCACAAAAGATTGCTTATATCGAATTGATGGTTGAAAAGAGTGGTGCTGCAACACTAGAAATCGAAGAAGCTCGTTTCATTCGCCTAGATCGTAGTGCGCCAATGAGTTTCATTATTTCAAATGTAACTGAGTTAGATGATAAAGTTAATGTAACATTAGCACCTGCTTTGTTTGCAACTACATATCATATGACACTTACAACTGGTGCTACAACAGTATTTGATAGAACACAAGAAGAATTAACATTTAGTATTGATAAATCATTATTACAAAAAGGTGTACCATATTATATCGATGTTGAAGCTATTAATGAATTTGGATCAACTGCCGCAACCAACTCAGGCTTTGTCTTCTATCTAAAAGATGAATCAAGAGT
>DBWT01000042.1 GCA_002309035.1 Caryophanales bacterium UBA1231
CATTGTGCGGTCAATGACATCAACACCATCTAAGATTTCTTCGATGTTTTTGATTTGTACAGGGGATAATTCATTACCGAAAACAATTGTGTCAATTTCATTCATTTCACAAATTGTTTTAATCTCTTGAATTTTACCGCTTCCTACATATGTTCTTGTATTTGGTCTGTCTAAGTTTTGATAAACGGATTCAACTATTTCATAATTACAAGCTTCACAAAGACTTTTTAATTCACTTAATTTGTAATAGTATAATTCATCGGTTGTGTTTTTGATTGTGACAAGGACTACTTTCTTAATTTCAATTAGGTTCATATCTTTTTGTACACTTGCTAAACTTGGTCCAAATTCCATATTATCACCACCTTTATATATGTAAATTATAACAAAAAAAGATGATTTCTTCAACTTATTAAATACAAGAAAGTGACAATAATTGAAAATGCTATTAAAATGTGTTATATTAAGGTGTTCGAGGAGGTGAATTCATGTTTTACGTTAAAGATGTAAAAGAAATGACTATTGATGAAAAAATAGGCCAACTAATTATGTGTGGCGTTCTATCGACAAAACTAAGTGAAGAAGAAAAAGCTTTTATTCAAGAAGCTAAAATTGGAAACTTTATTCTATTTTCTCGTAACTATACTGATACTTATCAAATTAAACAACTATCAAAAGAATTATATGACATATCATATCAAGTATCTGGATCATTTCCACTAATATCAATCGATCAAGAGGGTGGCATGGTTACACGTCTTTTTAAAGATGTCACTTTTCCAGCTAGTCCGATGACAACTTCAGCAACCACAATAAAAGATGCACCAAGAATCACAGGCAAAATTATTGGTAGAGATATGATTAAATTAGGTATTAATTTAAATCTTGCACCTTGTTTAGAAATCAACAATAATCTATCGAGCTATTTAGTTAGTGTTAGAAGCTATGGTGGCAATAAAGAATTAGTTTTAAATAATACAAAAGCATTCATTAAAGGTTTACATCAAGGTGGAGTCCTAAGTTGTATGAAGCATTTTCCAGGGGCTGGTGCAGCAAACAAAGATTCACATCTTGACTTACCAATTATCGAATCATCGATTGATGAATTAATGAACAATGAAATGTATCCTTTCTTAAACAATTTTGAAAGTGATGCTTTAATGAGTAGTCATTGTATGTTTAAATCATTCGATGATTATCCAACAACACTATCTCATAAACTTTTAACAGAATTTTTAAGAAATGAAAAGAAATACAATGGCTTAATTATTAGCGATGGTATGGAAATGAAAGCTATCCTTGACTTTTATGGCATAAAGAAAGGAACAGTCTTAGCCCTTCTTGCGGGATGCGATATCTTACTTTTATGCCATGAAATCGAACAACAAAAAGAAGCTGTTGAAGCAGTTAAGGAAGCACTTGAACAAGGAATAATTAAAGAATCTTCGCTTGATGAAAAAGTAGAAAGAATCAATCAAGCTAAACTTAAACTGATCAAAGCTTTAAATAAATATTGTAATTTCAAAAAACCTTACAAGATTGTTAAAAAAGATCATAAGATGATGTCTAAGATTGTTGATTTATCTTATACTTTAATCAAAGGAAGTCAACCTCAAATAAATGATCAAACTTTGGTTATTTCACCAAAGGTTAAAGTTGCATCAATTGTTGAAGATGAATTTGATTCAAGAAATCTGACAAATCTTTTAAGAGACAGTTTCCCATACAATACAATATATGAATTTCAAAACAGCCCAGAATTTAAAGATATGATTATCAAAAGAGCTTCGGAATTTAAAAATATCTTAATTTTCTCATACGATGTATGTAAAGATGAATTACAAAAAGAAATCATCAATGAGATTTTAAAAATCAATCAAGATACAACAGTTGTATCTTTAAAAGGTCCAATTGATGAAAAATACTTTGAAAATTTAAACAACTATGCTTGTTTATATGAATACACACCAAATAGTTTAAAAACAATCATTAAACAATTGAAAGGTAAAATCAAAATGGAAGGTAAACTTCCTTTATAGGTGATATATGTTTGTTGATTTAAAAAATCAAAAGATTCAAATAGACGATTCATTAATTGAATATGAATTATGTGAAACACTAAATATTATTAATATCATAAAGCCAAATCAAAAAATCTTGAATTATTTATTTTTAGTAGCCTACTATCAAAATAAGAAATTCATTGAGAACAAAACAACAATTGATTTAGCTAATTTTGGTTTTGAACAGCAAATGCTTAATTTAGATAATTATTCATTGAAAAGAATTGTTAAAATTGGCTCAAATAAAACAGGCAAAAACAATAATATTTGTGATGTTCCAGGTGTTTTAGTTGGACAAACGGAAATCAAAGGTAATGAATATAATACAGGCTTAACAGTTGTTATGCCACATCCAGGAAATCTTTTCACTGAAAAAGTTGTAGCATCAATATACGTCTTCAATGGCTTTGGAAAAACTTGTGGATTGATGCAGGTAGATGAAGTTGGTTCTATTGAAACTCCTATTGTTTTCACTTCAACTTTAAGCGTTGGAAAAATCGCTGATGCTTTAAATACCCATATGTTAGCAATTAATCCAAATGTAACTAGTATTAATCCCATTGTTATGGAATGTAATGATGGACAATTAAGCAAAAGTAGAGAAAGAATTCTATCATATGAACATTTAGAAAAAGCTTTTGATAATCTTAGCACAACATTTAAAATGGGTGATTTTGGTGCTGGGACTGGTATGATTTGTCATGGCTTTAAGGGTGGTATTGGTTCATCAAGTAGAGTCATCGAACTAAATGGTAAAAGTTATACAATAGGTATTCTTCTTAACTCTAATTTTGGGTCAGCCAATGGAGAAGAACTTATTTTTAAAGGACGTCCATTAGGTCATTTGATCGAACAAATGAGCGAACACTATTATGACCGAGGATCGATCGTTGCGGCTGTGGCATGTGACATACCTTTAAATGAACGTCAGTTAAAAAGAGTTTTGAAGAGAATTGAACTAGGAATCAGTCGAACAGGTTCATTTGGCGGTCATTCAAGTGGTGATTTATTTGTTGGTTTTACAACACAAAATAAAATCACAAAACCATTTAATGAAAACATTAAAAGATTCAGCGATGAAGATTTAAATGTTATTTTCAAACAAGTTGTTGAAATGACAGAAGAAGCAGTACTAAATTCAATGCTTTATGCCCATGATATGAATGGATACAAAAAAGAAGTCAAAGGACTTCTCTCAAACATATCGCTTTTTGATGATTTATTAGATATCGAAATAGTAAAGAACAATGAATAATACATTGTTCTTTTTTATATTATTTTCTTTTTTAATTAAAAAGGAGTATAATAATATTATATATGGGGGACTTATGAAAAAACATTTTTTAAAATTAATTCTTTTATTTTTAATTATTGGTTTAATCTTATCAGCATATGGTTTTCATGAAACACACGCAAGAGCTGTGGATGAAGGAGATCCATATATTTCTGCTGAATATTGTGGTGGTATACTTAAAACAGGCGAATCAGCGGATATTAGTTTTTTATATATTTATGTTGATAATTGGGAAGGTCCAAGTCCTGAGTTTGAAAACTACAAATTTTATGTTGTTGCTGATGATGAATTAGAAATAGGTGTCAATTTAGAAACACATAAATTTAATATGGCCGGAACTTATCAAATTAAATGTACTTTAGAAGCATTCGGTTTAGAGACAACATTTAATATTTATGTTCAAGATGAAGTTACAGATTATGAAGTAACTTTTGTCTATGGTGAAGGCAAAGATGATTGTATCAAAAAAACAGTCAGAGAATCAGGAGCTCTTCTTACACCAGAAGATGATGATTTTGATGTTCCAGAACACAAACGTTTTGTATATTGGCTTGCCGAAGATCCAGGTGAGGGAGAAAGAACTTTTGTTTATAACTATGATTCGATTTTTTACATTGAACGTGATTTAACATTTAACGCTTTATTTGTAAATGATGATGAATATGTTGTTTCTTTCCTTCCGACAATAGGTTTTGGTCATATGCCATATATGGTATTTAGTGAAGGAGAAACTTGTACTTTACCAGAATGTACATTTATTGCACCTGATGGTTGCGAATTTGCCGCATGGGAAAATTACTATGTTTTCGCAGAACCAGCTCAACCTGGAGACACATTTGAAGTGGAAACTGAAGATTTACTTTTCTATGCATATTATGTATCAGAATCTGCTCCAGAACCAGGTGATGGACCAGAAGGAGAAAGCTATTTATCTTTAAATTACTATAATGGACAAATATTAAAAGGTGAAAAATTAGTATTCGAAGAACTTGAAGTTTTTATTACAGATGGTATTTATTCTGATAGTGATTTAACTTTCTATGTTGATGGTAAAGAAGTTGATATTAAAAATTTTGTCTTCAACAAAACTGGCGAATATTGTTTAAAATGTGAATGTAAAAAACTTCATTGTTCTAATGAAATAATGCTAGAAGTTGTTAATAAAATAACAGAATATAATGTTAAATTCTACTATGGTAATGGCGAAAGTGATTTCATCCAAAAAACAGTTAGATCTGGTGGAACAGTTATAGCCCCTGATTTTCTTGATTTCAGACTTCCAAAAGGCAAGGTATTAATTTATTGGTTAATTGATGATCCAAATGATAAAGATTGGGGTAGTTATGTATCTGGTAGTGGTTATGTAACGGATATTCAACGTAATCTAACTTATCACGTAGTACTTGCTGATGAGGATTCAGTAATCATTTATTTTAATCCATATAATGCTTATGGTTATATGCCATTTATCGAAGCTAAAGCAGGTGAAACAATCACTCTTCCAGAACCAACTTACCGTACTGAAGATCGATTTATTAAATTCTTTGGTTGGAAATGTATCGAACTAGCAGATGATTATATCTTCCCAGGTGCAGAAATCGTTGTTCCTGACTATGATTTATATATTGATGCTGAATACAATTATGTTTATGAAATTCCACAAAATAATAAAGCTAATCTAATAGCATTCCTAATTGTTGGTGGTGTATCTATAGTATCTATTGCTGTAGGAGTAGTATTATACTTAAAGAAAAACAAAGCTCCTAAAGAAACAAAGGCAAAAGCACCAGCAAAAAAAGCTAAAAAAGAAGAATAATTAACGATAAAGACTAACATTTAGTTAGTCTTTTTTGTATCCATTTTTTATAAACAAGATATGTTTTGTTTTTTTCTTTAAAAAAATAAGTAATTATGTTATAATAGAATATTGAGGTTTTGAATTATGAAGAAAAATAGAAGAACCAATTATCATATTCAACAAAGAAATCAACATTTAAAAAATATCTTAGAAGAATCATATTACATTGAATTAGGTGTTATTGATGTTAAAGTCTTAGATAAATTGTTAAATTATGAAGTTGTTCAAATCGAAGATTTAGCATATAAAGACATTTTAGTCGAAGGTATTGGACAAATCGCTGGTGGTAGTGAAGATGAATATAAACTTCAATTAGGCTATTTAGATTCACTACGTAGTAAATCAACATCACATAAGATTTTCTTAACACTTGGGGTCTTGAGATATGACATTCAAGATCAAGGCGAAAGATATGCACCTATCGTGTTAGTACCTATCGATATGGATATCGTTAATAAAACAGTTGTTATGAGTAGCGAAGCGATTGCCAACACCCTTTTAATTAATGACTTACAAGCATCAATGGCCATCGATATTACACCTCTTTCAAAAGATGCGAAAGCATATGAAATCCATCAATTCTGTGAACAAATCCAAAAGAAAACTGGTTTCACTTATTCAGTCACAAACTTCTTAACAGTGGTTGCTGTTGAATATAGTGATAACAATTTAAACTTTGATGATATGGCAGTTCAACGTTCAATTTATGAACAAACAAGTTTTGATGTATATCAAAATTTCTTCTCAAAGGTTAAAACGATTAAACCAACCAATATTTATCAAAAATGGGTTCTTCTAAAAATTGATAATGGTGAATCGTTCTTCGTTGATGGTAAACTAGGTACAGGTAAAACATATACTATTATCAATGGTATTGCTGATGCCATCAGTCCAACAAAAAAGAAAAAGGTTCTTTATGTTTCTCAAGACCGTAACAATTTAAATAAAGTATATCAAGAATTAGATGAAATTCATCTTTCACCATATATCTATAATTTATGTCGTAATATTAGTTTTGATTCAAACACAAAAGATGTTTATGAAAATATCAGAGAAGAAAAGATTGGTATTGAAACCCTATATCCAATTAATGACTATGAACAAGCATTAAATGCTTCAATTCATCGTTGTCGTTATGCAAATATCATTACTGAACTTGCATCGATTAAAAATACTAATCCTGATATTACAACAATCCCAATTGATGCATATCTTGAATACAATGAAATTCAAAATGTTTATTCAGAACTTAAAGAAATTGAAAATATTCTCGATATTATCGATCCATTAGATGTTAACCTATGGAGAAACATCGAACAATATTATTCAAACAAGCATGCTGATGAAATCATTCATGCGACAAAGAACTATTTAAATGTCACAATTAAGTTTAATAAAGCTATTAAAGCATATTGTAAGAACTATGATATTAATTTACCATCATCTTTCATTAATGCACAAAAGCTTTTAAGTTATATTTCAACATTCACAAAGTTAATGCCTCCTGTTTGTTGGGTTAATAAATTTAATCAAAACAAAATCAATGAATTACTTCAATCGATAGCTGTTTATCAAAAACAATATGAAGACATTAAGGCTATCGCATCTTCAAAAGTTATTGATGAATATGAAGTTAATACCGTTCAACAATTGTTTGAAGTATTATGCTTTAAACACTTAAGTGAACAAAACAAAGAATATATCGATAAATTATTATCATCAACTTCAAGAATTAATCAAATTATTGAAACAGTCACTAAAGCTCAAAACGAAATGGAAGATGCTAGCTTAAAGTTAAGACATCTATTCGTTTTAAATAATATGGATTCTACGGAACTTGAATATATCCGTAAAGCATTTGAATTACTTTCGAAAAACAAGATTCATAATACTTGGGTAGAATTCTACAACCAAAGAATGGGTGTTAAACAACACTTCATTGAAATTGAAGCAATTCTTGAAAAGTATTTATCAATCAAAAAATATCTATCAGCATTTTTATTAAAGGAAGATACTCTTACTTACAATTTCTTAAAACAAATTACACTTCAAAAAGATTATGTTAAACAAATCTTAGCTTTATTTGAACGTAAAGTACTTAAGAAAAACAAAGTATCAACTGATGCGATTGTTCATGCCATCTTTGATATGATCGATGCTGGTGATAAAGTTACCGAATTATGTGATAAACACAATATCTATTATGGTCGTGATATCGACTTATTTATCACAAGCTATGATAATTGGATTAATTTCATTAATAGTTTATCGCTTGAAGAAACCAATATCTTTAGAACACAACTATTAAGAAATAAACCAGCAATCACATCTGGTGATGAAATTATTTCAACATACAATATCTTCCAAGCAAATGAAAAACTTCTTGTAAAACAATACAATGAATTAGCATCATTTGGTATTAGTATTACAGGATCTAATATTATCAATAAAAACATCAATTCTCGTGAATGGATTGAATACTTAAGAAGAGTTGTTGATACTAATGTTCAACTAGTCACAATCTTTAAAGGTCATGATGTAACATTTGATGATTTAATGACAATTATTAAATGTGATAATGACTACAATAAACTACAAAATATTCTAAAACTTCGCGACAAGGAAATGAATGAATATTTAGGTTCTACTTATGATGGCTTAAATACAAATGTTCAATTAATCAGTTTACTTGAAAAACATTACGATAAGTTTGTTAAAAATCTCAAAGACAAATCAACAATTTCACAACTTTTCAGCTTACATAAAATGGAAGCACTTGTTAGTGAATTCTCAAAACTAAATGAATTACTTGAAAATAGTATTTTATGTCATAACATTTTCTCAAAATATTTCACAGGTGGTATGGGAGAACTACTTGAATGTAGTTTAGATGAATCATACAAAATGTTGCTAAAGTTTGATGATCATATTAGTGAATTAAGACTTATTTTCACAATTTTTGATTATTGTCATCATTTTGAAAAGCTTGGCTTAGTAAGATTATCAGAAGGTATTTTATCTAGTGAATATACAAGAGGTATTAGTACAAGATATTTATATTCAGTATATTCAGATTATCGCACAGAATTAGTTAATGATAATACGATTCTTGCTGAAAGTGGTAGTATCTTAACTTGGCTTCAAAACTATAAATATTTTGAAAAACATCTATGTAATATCAATCTAAAAGAACTTGAAAGAAATAAACCAAATATTGATCGACGTTTCTTAAATCATGCAAATAGCATTCTTTTCAATGACTATGATAAAATCATCAATGATACGATTAGTCATAAGAGTGTATATTTAGCTGATATTACAATCTTCAACGCCCAAATCGATTTATCAAAATTTGATATCATCTTTGTTGATGATGCCCATTTAGCATCAAGTTTTAAATATACACACTTAGATGATGTCAAACAAATTGTTTTGTTTGGTGATTCAACAGCCAAAGAAGTTAGAACAAATAATATCTTTGTTCATGTACCACAAAAGAATATCTTTACTTTAGTTGAAAGCTATTGTGAAGATAATCCACAATATGGTAATGAGTTATCAAAGAAACATCAATATATTCTAACTTATCCAAAGAATGAAACATACAAAGAATTTGAATCGATTGTGGAGATTGCTGAAGAAATTGCTAAATCTTTCTTAGCTAATAAAAACAAACGAATCGATATTGTTATTTCGACAAACAATTATAAGTTTGAATTAACAAGGGAACTCTTTGCTGCCCTTTTAAAAACAGAGGATTCAGCAAGTGTTCTTCAATACTTAGATCAATCAATAAGAATCGTTAGAGGCCCATACGAGGCAGCAAGTATTTGTGATGAAATATATTACTTATTTGATGATTTAATTAATTTAGATGAAAAACACATTAAATATATTTTGACTAATTATTCAACAGGAACAAAGAATATCAATATATTCTATACTGAAGAAGTTGGTATTAAAGACTTAAAAGCTCATGTCAAGAACATCATAGGTTCTAATACTGAATTAGTTCAAAAAGATATGAATCGTTTAACAACAATTATTTATAACCAACTAGTTGAA
This sequence comes from Caryophanales bacterium UBA1231, assembly GCA_002309035.1. Next base: position 9,281 of record DBWT01000042.1, read on the forward strand.
AGAGGCTTCAATGTTTCAACTGGTCCTGGTCGAATTGATTTGATGATTAAAGGTAAAACCTTCAAGAGCAAAGAAAACATTCCTAATGTAGGTATTATTATTGAAGGTATGGATGGTAAAGCCACATACGCTATTTTAGATGATTATGATTATTACTATAATGAATATATGGCTAAAGGATGGCAAATGTATATATTCTGCGTTAGTGATATTATCGATAATCTTCCTGAAAAACTTGATATGATCGCATCTTTCTTGTCGAAGTATGATACACAATCAACAAGACAATTAAAGATTGATGATTTTATGAAATAATATGAAAACCAAAAATGAATATCTTGGGGAAATCATAGCTTTAATCAAATCAAAACAATTAAATATTCCAAAAATTAAAAAACTATTAAATAGTATGAGCGAAGATCATATCGATATCAATGCTAAAAAATATCGTGGTAGAACTTTAGCTCATTACGCTGTCAAATACGACAATTTAAAAGTGATTCCTGTTTTAGTAAAACACGGCATAAACTTAGAAATATGTGATGATGACTACAATACACCATTACATATGGCCATTTTACTAAAGAAAAATGAAATGGTAGCTGTTTTAATCAAAGCAGGTTCAAATATCAACGCTTCCTGTAATTTTGAACAAACACCACTTCATCTATCAGTCATAACTAGCAATCTTACTGTTTGTAAAATGCTACTTGAGGCTGGCGCTGATTCAACGCTCGTTGATGAAAAAAATCTTCGACCAATTGATTATGCGATCGATGAAAAAATGCCAGCCATGATTGATCTTTTATTTAATTTCCAAGGAGGACACGAATGAAAATCTTAGGTTTATTTTTAAAATCTGAAATTTTACAAAACATTTTAAACTATTTTAAAGACTATGCCAGCAAACAACCAATTTATCAATTAATCATTGAAGCTGCACTAATTGTTGGTTTAATTGTTCTATTGTTTTTATTTTTACTTAAATATACAAACAAGAAATGGTTATTTATTAGTTTAATCTTTTTTGTATCACTTTATGTTATTATCGTTTTATGTGACTTAAAGTTACTTTATGCAAGTTATAAATATATCTTAATTATCTATTTATTCTTGTGGATTGCTTTCTATGTTCCAAATATTAGAGTATTCTTTGAAAATATTACAAAACCAAAGAATACAAAGAATTTCGTGAACAACGAAGAAGCTCAAAAGAAATTAATCGATACTTTAATTCAAACTTGTCAACATTTATCTGAACGTCAGGTAGGTGCAATCATCACTATTGAAAAAGAAGATTCATTAAATACATTTATTGAAAAAGGTACAAAACTTGATTCTGAAGTTACTGTTGAACTTCTTGAAACAATTTTCATGCCAGGTACTGCCCTTCATGATGGTGCTGTCATCATCAGAGAAGACCGTATCATGTGTGCTGGTACATTCTACCCAACATCAGAAACAACAACAATTGAAAAGACCCTAGGCTCACGTCACCGTGCTGCCCTTGGAATTAGTGAAGTATGCGATGCTTTCACAATTGTTGTATCTGAAGAAACTGGTTACATTTCTGTAACTTTTGATGGTACATTAACGAGAAACGTTGCCTTAGATGGCTTAAAAGTATTATTAAAACAACATATTATTGTTAAGTAGGTGAGAATATGAAAGATGTGCTATTAATGATATTTGTATCAACATCTATTGTTGCGTTAACTTTGGCTGTTTTTAGAACTATTTTCTTTAAAAAATTTAACTTAAAAGATTACATTAATATCATTGGTGTTGTGTTAATCTATGTCGTATTATCACTTACATTTACAAATTTAGCACTTGTTTGGAACATTATTTTCTCTATTTTCTCACTTGCTTTAACTGTTTTAATGATTTTGATTGTTTTCAATGATCAAAGAATCGATCATGCATTTCATCATTTAAGCAATAGATTAATAAAAAATGCACCATTTGATTATTTCTTGTCAACTGATGATAAAGATAAAATCATCGATTATTCTGATTCATTTAAAGATTTAGTTCATTTAAACGATGAAGAATTATTTAACACAAATGCTTTTCAAACTTTATTAGTTAGACTTGATATCTTAACTTTCAATAATGAAAAGTTCAATGAAAGTCGTGCTGTTAAATTCAACTATGAATATAGAGCTACAAGAAATAACAAAGCACCACGCTTTTTCGAAATGGGAATTGAAGAAAATAATGAACAAATTGCTTTAAGCTTTGTTTTAGAACCTGTTTTTTTAAACAACAAGTTTATTGGTCAAAATATATATATTTCTAGAAACAATAAAGAAACATTATCTAAACTTGAAAATGCCTTACTTGAAACAAAAGAAATGATTCAAGACGATCGTGCAACACTTTATTGTATGATGTCAATGATGGAAAATGTCATCATGTTTTATGATTATAACTGTGGTAAGTATTTACTAACAGAAGCAGCTTGTCGTAAATATAATATATATAAAAGAGAATTATCAGTTAATGAATTTATTGTTTTAATTCATCCAAAAGATATTTCATACTACGAAGAACAAAGTGAAATTATCACATCAATCGAAGTAACAAGACTTAAATATCGTCTTAAATTAGGTAAAGATTATATTGAAGTTAACGATGATGTTATGTATCTAAATAAAGATAAAAACCTTATTTCAATTATTACCGAAAAGAAAGAAGCACCCGCTGAAACTGAAGCAGTTGAAAAAGAAGAAGTCAAAGAACAAGTTGACTATAAAGAAAAGCTAGAAGACACTTTAAAAGTATTATCAAAAATGTTGGATGATTAAAATGAAAGATACAACAATTATTCTACTTGCTGGTGGAAAATCAGAAAGATTCAATCGACCAATCAATAAAGTATTAGCTAAATTAAACAACAAAACAGTTCTAGAACATTCATTAGATAAATTCATCAAAATCGATGAAGTTGAAAAAATCATCGTTGTTTACAATCAAGAAGATGAACAACAAATAAAATCAATTATTTCAAATTATGATAATGTTGAAATGGTTAAAGGTGGCCTAACAAGAAGTGAAAGCTTAAATAATGCTTTAGATTTAGTTAAAACAAAGAAATTACTAATTCACGATGCTGCTAGACCATATACTAATATTGCTGATATCAGAAAAGAAATCAAAGCACTTGATGAAAAAGATATTGTAACTTTATATCATCATCCAGTGGATGCGGTAAAGTTTAAGAATTTGCACATTGAAAAGAAAGATTTATATATGGTTACAACTCCTCAAGGTCTTCTTTCAAAGCACATTGAGTTTTTAAAACAAGCTAAAACTGATAGAGAAGATGATTTAGAACCATTTGAAAGCACAGAAACATCAATTGCATATATTGAAGAATCATCACCAAATCTTAAAATTACTTATTCAAGTGATTTAGATAATCGTTATTATAAAGTTGGTTATTCATTTGATTTTCATCCATTTGAAGCAGGAAAACCACTTATCATTGGTGGTATTGAAATACCATCAACTATGGGGTTAAAAGCTCATTCCGATGGCGATGTTTTAATTCATGCGTTAACGGAAGCAATATATGGTGCACTTCATTTGGGCGATTTAGGTGATAATTATCCAGATAGTGATAATAAATATCTTAATATTTCATCGGCGAATTTCTTAAAAGATGCTAAAAAATCAATAGAAGAAAAAGGTTATATTATTCAAAACATCGATTGTATGGTTTATCTTGAACAACCAAAATTAAAACAATACAAAAAGCAAATAGAAGAAAACATTGCCTTAATACTTGGTATTGATGCTGATTTAGTTAGTGTTAAAGCAACAACAATGGAGAAAAAAGGAGTAATAGGACAAGGCTTAGGCATTGGTGCTGAAGTATATGTCTTAGTGTTAAAAAAATAATGGAAGAATGTAAATTATTAGGCGAAAGACCATTAGACTTTGATGAACGTTGGAACAAATGGTTAAAAGAAATTAGCGATGTTAAAAATCATATCGAAATTGAAAGCGAAGAAATCACAGGATACGGTAAAAAGATTTGTTTTTACTATGATTCTGTAGCTAACACAAAGATTTTCGCAATCCTATATCTACGTCTTGACTCTGATAAACCAACAGTTATTTATTATCATGGTCATGGTTCACACATCGAAGAAGATCATAATGTTTGGCATGCGGTCAACTTGCTTGATGCTGGTTTTTCTGTTTGTGCTATCGATATGCGTTTTCAAGGTGATCGTGTAAAAGACAACAATGAATATCGTTTTAAAGATTTTCCATCTGTTTGTTACAATATTGATGATTTAGAAACTTGTTATACAAAAAGATTAGATCAAGATGCTTTAAAAATCATCGATATTATAGCTGATGCTAATATCTTCCCTAACATTAAAAATCGTGGCATTATGCTTGCTGGTCCATCACAAGGCGGAGGCCTATCAATAATGGCAGCAGCAATGACACCACATCACATCAAAGCAGTTGTAAGCGACGTTCCAAGTGATTGTGCAATCAGAAATCGTATTGTTAATCGCGAAGGTAAATATACGCCAATCCAAGATTTTGTTATCAAACATCCTGAACTAAAGGATGCAGCATATCACAACATGGATTATTTTGATTGTATTTTCATGGCTGAACGCATCAAATGTCCAATGTTTTTCTCAGTTGGTTTATCAGATCAAATATGTCCACCTAAATATTTTTTACATGCATACAACAAAATGAATTGTATTAAAGAATTAATTGAATATCCAGGTTATGGACATGGTGGATTCGAAGAAATCCATTTACCTAAAAAGATTGCTTTTTTAAATAAATATTTATAAAATAATGCAATTTA
>DBWT01000017.1:0-5478 GCA_002309035.1 Caryophanales bacterium UBA1231
TAAAACCTCCATGATAATAATTAATATTATATTAATTATAGTATAACATATTATAATTAAAACTTCCATTAAATTGTTGAAAAGATAAAAGTTAATATAAAAAGATAAACACAAATAGTGCTTATCTTTTATTTGAACTATTCCCATTTACCATATAGTTGTAACCAAACTTGTTCACCAGGGACTCCACTTACTGGTTCACTAAAATCAAATGGATCTGTACATTCTTTATCCTTATACCATCCCATAAACTTATATCCTTCAACATATGGGGCAGGTGGTTCCATCAATAATTCACCATCTTCTAAATAATCAATCCAATATAAATCATTTTCAGGATGTTGGAAATTATGATATTCCTCTCCATTGATTAATAAATTATAGTGGAATTCAGTATTTGCAACTATAATATTATCTTCTATATTATTGAACTTATATTCATTAGTGTATTTTTCCATCAAATACATACGATACTCATCTGATTCAAAGCTTTCGCCTTCAAAGTCAGGTTCTATTTCATTCATTGTTAGCCCTTCACTCAATTTACCTAGTGATTCTTCAATAGTAAACATAATTAGTGAATCTATACTAAGAAAATACAATTCTTCCAAAAAATCCTTAAAGTGTTTGCTGTAAACAAATGTTTGATCTTGACCATCAGAATAAAAACTCATAATACGCTGCTCATTATAGGTTTCAGAATTATAGTTACTGATATATTTAATAACTCTAAGAGCAACCGTATAAAATTTCTTCGATTCGTGAAGATAGGATTCAATTGAGGATGATAGAAAATCCTGTTTAGAATACGTTTTAATAAAATGAAGAATTTTAGTTTCAATATCAGCATAGTTACATATATAAATAGGTTTTCCTTTAATTACACAGCAAAACGCTTCGAGATTCACATGGTGAGAATTTACATATACTTTTTTCAATCCATAATCTTTTTTTCTTGTGTCGAAAAGTTCAGCACCATTTGGTCCAAAATAACACTTTGCGCCAATAGAATGTGACTCTAGCATTAAAGATTTCTTTTCAGTATATATTGTTTCATACAGAGGATTTTTGGAAAAAATTGACGTACTATAACATTCATATGGAGCTCCCAGCCCCATTACAGGGTGACCATTAATATGCTGAGGAATCACAATTATTCCATCATTAATGGCTGCTTTTCTAATTCCGACAACTTGATAATAACCATCTGTTCTTAAACAAACTAATAATCCATCAATATTTTTCATCTTTCCATATGATTCTCCCCAGTAACTTGGGCTAATATCAAAATTAACATGTAAACATGAAGTCAAAAAGCAAGAAAGAAACATAATAAGTAAAATATATATTTTTCTCATATTCATTATTCCCTCCTTCTTCTTTCTGAATATCCACAATATGTACATACCCAAAATCTACATTTTCATATATTAATTATATATAATATAATATTTTATTTAAAAAATCTATGACTCATTATATTATATTATAGTATATTTGTCAATCACATGGATAAAATAGACCTCTCATTGTGAGAGGTCTATTATTATTGATTATTTGTCTTCTTTTCTTTTTTAGCTCTTAAGCGTCTTTCAAAGTATGCTTTTTTGCTAAATAAGGCAATAACAGCACATAACACAACAAATAATATTAAAGCAAGAATTAAGGCAAGTGGTGCTTTATTAGCTCTAAAATTAATCCACATTTGAAGAACCTTTTCGTTTTGTTCTTCGAAGTCTTGCATAACTCCACATCTATTTAACGTTTCTTCATCAGGGTATTGTGTTGAAAATTGACGACCAATATATGATTCTTCAATTTGAATTAATGCTTTTCCTTCTGATAAATAGTCTTCACTTAAAGTGTCGCCAAAGAAGAATGATAAATCAAATTCAACAAAGTTATAGTCTTCAAGGTTTTCACCTTCTTCAAGTGAATCTATACCATACCATTCACTAATTAATTCATATATTGCATCTCCAGCAATAGGTGATGTGTAACCTATTTCATCCATATTTAATTTAGCCATTTCTGGTTGTGAAATGTAATTAATGAAGGAAAGTGCTAATTCCTGATCAGCACCTTTTGGTGTTACCCAGCCATCAAACCAAACATTTCCACCTTCTTCGGGCACAATATATCTTAATTCAATATCTTCTTCTTCTGCAAGATCAATTGAGTATACCGCATCGCCACTCCATGCAAGATTCATTGATATTTTGCCAGTAACGATATCACCTTTTGCTGAATCAACTTCTAAACCGAATAGATTTGGTTTCATTTTTCGAAGTTCTATTTCGGCTTTTTTGATATCTTCATCGCTTCTTCTATTAATAACATCTTGAATTAGAGCGTTGTATGAAGGATCTAAATTATCATGTTCATTAAGTTCATCGATATTAGCTAAGATTTGTGCAACACAATAGGAGTCACGAACAGAATCTTTTAAAGACATCATGCCCTTGAATTCAGGTTTAATAAAATCTAGCCAAGATGTAACTTCATAATAATAATTGCCATCTTCATCAATTTCATCTAATGCTTCACCTAAGTTTTCAGGATTATAAATAATACCTAATGTGCCCCACATATAGCATGCGGCATAATTAGACCAACTTAATCCATCAGATAATTTGTTAGTATCATATATATTTTTAATATATGGTGAAACATTTCCAAAATAAATATCTAAATTATAATTTTCTAAATCAAATGGATCTAACATTCCTTCTCTTTGCATCTTTTGAATCATATAATCACTTGGACAACAGAGATCATAGTGTGTTTTGCCACTTCTTAAAGTATTATACATTGATTCATTTGTTTCAAATGTATCATAGACAACTTCAATTTCTTCACCATAGTTTTCTTGAAACCAATCTTTAAAACCATCTAATACTTCTTCATTAATGTAGTCAACACAATTGTATATTTTAATTGTTCTAATGTTTTTACCACAAGAAGTTAGAAGAATAAGAAATAAGAAAAATACTAAAAAACTTAAATACTTTTTCATCTTCTTGCCCCCTTATTCTTTTTCTTAGTTGAGACATTAACAATAATTAAAACAGTTAATGTGATAACAACAATAATTGTTGAAAGTGCTCTTAGAGTTGGAGGGATTGCACCACGTTTTGATGTTACACCATAAACATAAGTTGAAAGTGTCACAAATGAATTATCTCTTGTAAATGCTGTAATGATATAATCATCAAGTGAAAGTGTAACCGCAAGAACAAAGCCTGATATAATACCAGATGCAATTTGTGGAATAATAATTGTAAACAATGCTTTTGTAGGTTTTGCACCTAAATCAAGAGCAGCTTCGTATGTATTAGGATCCATTTGTTTAAGTTTAGGTGTTATCGATAACACAACAAAAGGAACAGTTAATACAACGTGACCAATTAAAAGAGTAATAAAATTAAAACGAATACCAATGAAAACAAAAAGAATCGTAAGTGATAATGCTGTAATAATTTCAGGATTAAGAATAGGGATTTGACCACCTAATTCATAAAGCCCACGCATTCTTCTTTTGCTGTAAAAAATACCTATAGCACCAAGTGTGCCTAAAATAGTTGAAACAAATGCACTAGATAATGCAATTAAAATAGTGTTTTTGAATGCAGTAATAACAGTTTCACCATCATCACCGACAAATAATTCTTTATATAGATTAAAATTAACATTTTCAAAAGTTAATAATTGTTTAAAATCAATATAATCAAAATCAACAAAACTGAAAATGAAAAGAAGAATGATTGGTGCATACATTAAAATTAACATGAAATAAATGAAACATCTAGTTAGCACTCTTCTTAATTTAATGTTTCTTACCATAATCCACCTCTACCTACTTCTTCTTTGTCCATATTACGTGTAACGAACATGAAGACTAAAATAATAACAAGTAAGATTAAGGCAACAAATGAACCTAAATTCCATAAGCCTTGATCGAAGTATAATTGAATAGTATTACCAATCAATGATATTTGTCTTTCGCCCATAACGTCACTAATTACATAGCTTGACATTGTTGGCATGAAAACCATCATAGCAGCAGATATTACACCAGGAAGTGTAGATGGTAATATTACTTTAATAAATGTTTGAACTTTATTAGCCCCTAAATCTTGGCTTGCTTCAACTAATGATCTATCTAATTTAAGCATAGTTGAATAAAGTGGAAGAATAGTAAAAGGTAAATAGTTATATACCATACCAATCATTGTAGCAATATATGGATGGTCACCACCTTTTAAACCAATTGAATAAAGTAAATCACGAGTAGCCGCAGTTCTTAAAACGAAGTTAATCCACATTGGCATAATAAATAATAATACAACCGCATAACTAAATTTCAATTCTTTTTTAGCTAAGATATATGCGATAGGATATCCAATAAGTAAACAAAGAATCGTATTTCCTAAACCAATAGCTAAACTTATCAAAAATGTATGCCAGTTGTAACCATTAGAGAAAAATGTTGTTAAGTTATCAATGGAAATAACAGTTTTACCAGTTACAGGATTTGTTTTTGTAAAAGCATAAAAGACAATTAAAAGCATTGGAATGACAACAAATAAAATTAAGAAAATACCGTAAGGTATAGCTAAAAACTTACGTTGAAACTTAATCTTTGACATATTCCTTTACCTCTTTTTTAAGTTTCAATTTAATGTTTTGAGGCTCAACTTTTACACTTACAATATCGTGTTCATTCCAAGTATATTCTGTATCTAAAACAAAATCTTCTTCCTCTTCTGTTCTAACAATCACTTGATAGTGGTCACCTTTATAGATAAATGAAATAATTTCACCAGTTACACTGCCTTCGTCTAAATTGTCACTAATTTCAATATCAGTTAAATTTATTTCAGCAATGACATCGGCATCATATAAATCATACTTATTACCTTTATCATCAACTAAATAGCCTTCTTCATCAACGTGTGAATTTGGAAGTAGTTGTGTGATATCACATTCGAATGCAGCATCAGAAATAACAACACGATTTTGTTTATCAATCCATGCATCAGTATATCTATTAACTGTAAATTCTTTTTTCATAATATGAATATTAAATGGCACAATATCAAAACCGGTTGTTACACCCTCATCAATAGATTCAGTTGTTTGGATAACTACTTCGTTTTTACCAACCATCATAATATATTCATAATAAGTGCCTTTAAATGTTTTAGATACAATTTTACCTTTTACTTTACCATTTTGAGACAAAATAACATCTTCAGGACGAATAACAACATCAACTTTTTCATTTAATGGGAATTCATCGACACATTCAAAATTTGTATTTAAGAAACGAACTAATCTGTCGCCAACCATTGTTCCAGAATATATATTACTTTCACCGATGAAGTCAGCAACAAAGGCGTTTGCAGGTTCATTATAAATTGCTTCTGGTGTACCAATTTGTTGAATCATACCATCTTTCATAACAACAATTGTATC
>DBWT01000017.1:5535-19551 GCA_002309035.1 Caryophanales bacterium UBA1231
GCTTTTAATTCTTCCTGCATTTCTTTTCTCATCTTTAGATCTAGTGCACCTAATGGTTCATCTAGAAGTAAGATTTGAGGTTCATTAACAATCGCTCTTGCGATAGCAATACGTTGTTGTTGACCACCAGATAATGTGTTGATATTTCTAAATTCAAATTCTTCTAAGTCAACAATCTTTAATGCTTTTTTAACTTTTTCATCAATTTCTTTGTTTTTTAATTTACGATATTTAATCTTTGTATTGCCATTTTTGTCGACAACTTCATGTGGAACTTTTTTAAGCTTTAGTCCATAGGCAATATTATCGTATACATCCATATGAGGGAATAATGCATAACGTTGAAAAACAGTATTAACAGGACGTTCATAAGGTGGTAAATTAGTAATATCTTTACCGTTAAGTAAAATCTTGCCTGTTGTTGGAATTTCAAAACCAGCAATCATTCTTAGTGTTGTTGTTTTACCACAACCAGATGGACCTAGGAAAGTTACGAATTCGCCTTTTTTAACATAAAGGTTAAAGTTTTCAACAGCAAGTGTTCCATCAAAAGATTTTGATACATCGGTTAATTCAATGATTTTTTCAATTTGTTTTGTTTGTTCCATAATTCATTCTCCTAAATTAAAAATTTGGTGGGCTAGATACCCAAATAATGACTGATTGTTTATTACTTATATTATTAATATAATGTGTTTTGTCAGAAGTGATATAAAAAGTCTCACCTTTCTTAACGATTCGTTTTGTATTACCATAAACTAATTCAATTTTACCTGATAATACATAACCAAATTCTTGACCTTCATGTGGCATATCGATATCGCTTGAAGCACCTACTTCTAAAGTGTAAAGGATTGGTTCCATTTCATTCTTTTGTGAATTAGGTACTAACCAAATAGTTTTATCTGTTTCTTTTTCTTTCACGAAATAATCTTCTTCAGTAAAAACAATTTGTTCTTCTTCATCACTAAAGAATTCTTTTAGTGTTGTTCCAAGTGCAGTTAGGATATCCATAAGTGTTGAAATCGATGGACTTGTTAAATCATTTTCAAGTTGTGATATATATCCTTTTGTTAAATCACAACGGTCTGCAAGTTCTTCTTGAGTTAAGGATAATTTAGTCCTCAATGTTTTAATTTTGTTTCCGATGCTCAAAATTATAACCTCCTTTATTAAATAATAATAAACTTAAAGTTTACTTTTACTAAACTATGAATATTATATAATATTTTAAAAATAATTACAAATAAAAACATATTTTTTTTGTAAAAAAATAGAGTCAATTTATGACTCTATTTTGACTATTAATATATAAGATTCGACATTAATTTATTATATAATGCAAAGCATCATATTACTACCTATAATTGCTCTTAATTTAGCGTTATTATTAGATTTATAAATAAGAAAGATACTTCATCTTCATTACTTTAAAAATTCTTATTTAGTTTTCAATTAATTCAAAAATCTTTTTGAAAACTAATTCATCTTGTTCTGTCATTATCAACAAATCTTTTGATTTCATATATATGATTTGTTCTTCTTTTGTTTTAAATTGTTGTTCTTTTAACATTTTATAATAAGTTCCAAAAGTTTCGTTCATATATTGAATTGCTGAATCAGTATAGTTAGGATTATGTTTTCTGTGATCAAATAGCATAAAAGATAAATTATCATTTTTAATATGTTTTATGATATATCCTGTACTTGATTTATATGGAACCATGCTATCATCTTTTGAATGAATGAAAAGAATTTTATCATTTGTTTCTTTTAAATAATTGATGTTATCAAGATGATTATATTCTTTATTTACTTCTTCTTCATATTTAGTAATTGTTTTAAATAGTAAAGGTAAATGAATATGTGACATCCCCATGAATTCTTTTGTGATATTTATGAAACCAGAAATAATAACGGCTTTTTTAATACTTTTGTGAAGATTAATTGTATTGAGGGCTGTGTATGCACCTAGGGAATGACCAATAATGGTTATTTCATAATCATTTAATTCATTGATTCTTTTGATGTTTTTGTTCGTTAATTCTAAGATTAAATCGTGAACATCGCGTGTTGGCTCATTAACGGAAAATAACGTTTTACCCTTGCTTTCACCACATCCACAATAATCGAGTGTTAAAACTAAATAACCTTTTTCAGCAAGAAGTTCAATTTCTCTTATGTATGCTGTATGACCTGGTCCAATACCTGGTAAGAAAATAATTAATTTATCTTTTTTATAATTATCATAGAAATATAAAAATGAATGAATTTCAATATTAATTGAATTCATAAAGATATATTCTTCCTTTTGAAAGTTTTCAAAATCAGTATTTGATAAATATTGGATGATGCCATCTTTATCAAATCTTTGAATGAAGTTATCTAAGTAGATTTGTCTAATTTTATTCATATTATCGACCTTCCATTATTAGAAAATCCGGTGATAACACTGGACTTTTTTTAACCAATTGAAAAAACATCTTTGATTGTTTTAAAATTTCCATAAAGAATGATACGATCTTTTTCTTGGAAATATGTATTTTTTGTAACACTAATTGATGTGCCTGCACGTTTGATAATAATGATGTTAATATCGTATTGATCTTTTAGACCACTTTCAAATAATGATTTGTTTTGAAGAAATAGAGGTACATCATTTAAATATACTTCAGCCATAACTTTGTCATCAAAATTATCGATTAAAGAAATTGTGTTGTGGACTTCTTGTACTTCTTCTTTTTCAACCTTCTGCATGAATAGTTTAGTAATCAATGCTTTGTTACCAAAAAGAATAACACGATCTTTCTTTTGAAAAATGGTTGATGGTAGAACATCAATTGTTCTTCCATTTCTTTTAATCATTAAAACATTGCTTTCATAGTTCTTTTTAAAGGCAATTTCTTTTAATTGTTTGTCTTGTAAATCTTTAGGCATTGTGTTGATTAAAACTTCAACAATGACGTCTTTATCATAATTATCGATGATTGTGATAATGTTTTGTTTATCACTTCTTTTAAAGATTGCTCTTGCTATAGCTTCTAAAAGTTTTTGTTCATATCTATTGATAATAGGAATACGTAAAAATAAACAGAAGCCTAAAACAATTAGTGAGATAATAAAGATTGTCATGGAAGAATCCATTTGTGCGCCTTTATTAAGGTTTAACATCATATTGGTAATCAACCCAATAATTAAGCAGGTGAAAAGATTTCCACTAATCATACAGAATACAGCGATTCTTTTTCTCGTTTTATCAGTTGTGATGATTTCACTTTCCAATGTTGTGAATCCCGCATTAGTAAAAAGTGAAACAACTTGGAATCTTGCTTTTTGAACAGTTAGACCAGTAATTGAAAAGAGTGCTGTATATATTTCAATTGAAGCCATGTATATGGCAAGGGTGCCAATAATTAAGGCAATAGATAACCATAGGTCCATAACATTACTCCTTTCTTCTAATCATTTCACTGAATTCATCTTCATTGATAATTTGAATACCCAATTCTTTTGCTTTTGTAAGTTTTGATCCAGCCGCATCCCCCGCTAAAACATAAGTTGTTTTTTTGGAAACTGATGATGCTGCTTTACCGCCAAGCTTTTCAATTAGCTCATTTGCTTCATCTCTTGAATAATTGATGAGTGTACCTGTCACAACAATTGTTTTATCTTTGAGTGGTAAGAAATCACTTTGTTCTTCTTGATTGATTGGATTAACACCTTGTTCAATCAATTTATTGATAACCATGATGTGAACATCATTTTTAAAGTATTGGATGATAGAATTGGCCATAACATCACCAATATCCTTAATCTGCACTAGATCTTCATATTTGGCCTCTTTTAGCTCCAATATTGAATGATAATAGTGCGTTAGTGTTCTTGATGCCTTCGCACCAACAAAAGGTATTCCTAAACCAAAAATAAGTTGGTCTAAAGTGTTTTCTTTTGATTTTTCGATAGAATTAAGAAGATTGTTGACTTTCTGCATTCCATAGCCTGGTAAAAGCAATAATTCATTTTTATAATTCTTTAAAAGATAAATATCATATAAATATGAAATATATCCTAAATCATAAAGTAATTCCATTTGCTTTTCACCTAAACCATCGATATCCATAGCAGAACGTGATGCAAAGTGAATTAATTGTTCTAAGATTCTACCACAACAATTTGGATTGATACATTTATGTTCAGCTTCACCATTCTTTTTGATTAGTGGTTCTCCACATTCTGGACAGTTCTTAATCATTTCAAATGGTTTTAAATTAGCTTCTCTTCTTTCAAAATTGACACTAACAACTTCAGGAATGATTTCACCAGCTTTTCTAATTCTAACGATATCACCAATACGAATATCTTTAGCTTTAATGAAATCTTCATTGTTAAGGGTTGCCCGAGAAACTTGCGTACCACCAACAATAACAGGATCTAATACAGCATTAGGTGTAATCATACCAGTTCTACCAACTGTAAAGATAATGTCTTTCAATTTTGTTTCCACAATTTCAGCTGGGAATTTATATGCAATCGCATATTTAGGAACTTTAACAGTTACACCAATTTCATCATAAAGTGTTAAATCATTAACTTTAATAACAATCCCGTCCGTCGCATAATTCAAAGTCTTTCTGACTTTATCCATTTCTTGAATGTAATTAATAACATCTTCAATGGTTGAACAAACACGATACAAAGGATTAACAGAAAAGCCAAGCTTTTGTAAATATTCCATAACATCGCTTTGTTTAGTAATGCCATAATCTAAAGGATTAACTAAAGTATAGGCAAATTGATCGAGCTTTCTTTTTTTCGTAATTTCTGGATCTTTTTGTCTTAAACTTCCTCCCGCAGCATTTCGTGGATTCATGAATGTTGGTTTACCTTGTGTAAGCTGTTCTTCATTAATTTTTTCAAAAACATCTTTTTTCATGTAAACTTCGCCTCTAACTTCTAAAGATAGAGGTTCTTTCAAGACTTTAGGAACAGAATCAATCATTAAAACATTTTTAGTAATGTTTTCACCAACAATACCATTTCCTCTTGTTGCTGCTAAGACTAGTAAGCCATCATCATAATGAAGGGTTGAAGCAATACCATCGATTTTAAGCTCTGCACAATATTCTACTTTTTTCCCAATTGTTTGATATATTCTTTCATCAAATTCTCTTAATTCTTCAAAATTAAAAATATCAGCAAGTGACATCATTTTATTTTGATGTTCGATTTGATCTAAATCTAATTTAAGATAGTCTCCAACTTTTTGTGTTGGACTATCTGGTCTAATTAATTCAGGATGTTCTTTTTCGATAGTTTCAAGTTCTCTTATTAAGCTATCGTATTCTTCGTCTTGAACAGTTGGATTATCCAAAACATAGTATTGATAATTATATAGTTTCAAAAGTTTAATTAATTCATCGACTCTTTTTTGATAATCCATAACTATCTCCTTTTATTTAATCTTCTTTGTTTTTTGTCCACCACGAAGGAGTTTTCTCAATGAGTGATCCTTTTCAAATAATACTTGGATTGTGCTTTCATCTGATGCTACTACCAAGCCTTTACCGAAGATTGTGTGGTTAACGTGATCACCAGTTTTAATTGGTTCATCATCGTTGATTTCTTCGATATCATCATATTTCATTTTCCATTCTTGTGAATCAACAAATTCAGTGATGAAACGTGATTGTGTGTTTAGAACAACACGTCCATAAATTAGACGATGGTTTGCACAAGTTAAGTATAGTTTTTCTTTAGCTCTTGTGAAAGCAACATATGCGATACGTCTTTCTTCTTCAATATCGGAATCTTCTTTTAGTGATGGGAAGATACCTTCTTCTAAAGCTACCACAAATACTGCTTTAAATTCTAAACCTTTAACTGAATGAACTGTTGATAAAACAACACCATCTTTATCAAAGTTTGTTCCTGCTGATTCATCTAAAATAATATTATCAAAGCCTGCTGATAATTTATCTTTAGATGAGAAATCATCAAGTGTTTCATCGTGTTCTAGTGAATAAAGAATTGATTTAAATTCTTTTAAGTTATCTACTCTTTCACGATATACTTCATCAATTTCTGTTTCTTTTAAGATTTGAATATATTCAGTCTTATCTAATAAATAATCATAGAATGTAACTAAATCCATTGTTTCGATTTTTTTGATAAGATCTTGCATTTCAAGTTTGAAAGAAACTAATTCTTGTGTCTTCGTTGAAGGATTAGATTGATGGAATAAATCAATCGCATCAAATATACTTAAATTATTTTTTTCTTGATAATCAACAAGCTTTTCAATTGTTTTATCACCAATACCTCTACTCTTTAAATTGATGATTCTCTTAAAGTGGAAAAGATTATTTGGGTCAATAATAAACTTTAAGTAAGAAATCATATCTTTGATTTCTTTTCTTTTTAAGAATTGAAAGCCACCATACATTGTATATGGAATAGATTTTTCAATTAAAGCTTTTTCTAAAGATCTTGATAAGACATTGTTTCGATATAATAATGCAATATCGCTATATTTATAACCTTTATTGATTAATGATTTGATTTCACCCACGATGAAACGTGGTTCATCTTCATAATAGCTCGTACTAAAGACAACGATGTCTTTACTGGTACCTTTGATGTTACTAACAAGGTTTTTCTTTTCACGATGGATGTTGTGGCTAATTAAAGAATTAGTGCCTCTTAAGATTTCACTTGTTGAACGATAGTTTTCACTTAAGATAACTTTCAAAGCATTAGGGAAGTCAACACTAAATTGCTTCATATTTAAGACATTAGCGCCTCTAAATGAATAGATACTTTGATCATCATCGCCAACAACAAAAATATTAACATCTTTACCAGCAAGCATCTTGATGATATTGTATTGAATAATGTTTGTATCTTGGAATTCATCAACTAAGATATATTTAAATTTATCTTGATAGAATTTTAAATAATCAGGATATTCGTTGAAGAGTTTTTCTGTTAATAATAGTAAATCATCAAAGTCTACTTGATTATCTTTAAAAATCTTTTCTTGATATTTACGATAAATTGAAAGATTTATTCCAAACAATTCACCCATACCATTTTTGTAATTAGAAATCATATTGTATGCCACACGTGGTGATAGATACTTACGTGATAATTCTAATTCTTTGTAGATTTCATTGATGATTCTAAATGAATCTTCATCATCGATGATTTCAAAATTATTTTGATAACCTAAAACATGAATGGTTTGACGAAGAATCTTAGCACATAATGCATGAATAGTTGAAATTGTAACCTTTGATGCATTAGGTCCTATTAATGCATGGATTCTTTCTCTCATTTCATTTGTTGCTTTTTTAGTAAATGTTATAGCAAGTATTGATTTAGGATCGATACCAACATTATCAATCATATAAGCAACACGTGAAGTAAGTGTTCTAGTTTTACCAGTTCCTGCTCCAGCAAAAACAATAACTGGTCCTTCGGTTTGAAGCACTGCTTGTAGCTGTTCTTTGTTTAAATTTAAATCTTCAATTTTCATTTTATTTAAAACTTGATTTTAAACCAACAGTTTGGTTAAAAACGAGCTTTCCTCCATGTGTTTCTAAATCAGTAGTAAAATAACCACAACGAATAAATTGGAAATGTTCATAAGGAACAGTGTCCTTAAGTGATGCTTCAACAAAGCCTTCAAGCTTAGTCCATGAATTAGGGTTAAGTCTTTCCATGAAGTTTTCACTAGATACTTTTTCATCTAAGATAAGTGGTTCAAAAATATTAAATGTTGCTTTTAATGCTGTTTTAGCATCAACAAAATGAATTGTTCCATTAGGTTTTCTTTCATTGAAGCCACTACCACTTAGAGTTTGTGGATCATATGTACAATGGATTTCAACAACTTCACCATTTTCATCTTTCACAACACTTTCACATTTAATGAAGTAAGCATGCATTAATCTTACTTCTAAACCAACAGATAATCTTTTCCATTTATTGTTAGGTCTTTCTTCGAGAAAATCTGATTTATCGATATATAAATATTTAGAGAAAGTAATTGTTCTTGTTCCTAGTTCTTCATTTTCTTGGTTGTTTGAAGCAGGAAGAATTTCAATCTTTTCTTCATCATAATTATCGATAACGACCTTTAATGGATTTAAAATAGCCATAGGACGTTTAGCTTTAAGTTTTAAATCTTCTCTTAAAAAATGTTCAAGCATTTCATAATCAACTGTTGAATTGATTTTTGAAAGACCTGTAGATAAAATGAAATTACGAATAGAATCAGGTGTAAAGCCTCTTCTTTTTAAACCAACTAATGTAGGCATTCTTGGATCATCATAACCTATTACTTTACCTTCATCTACTAGTTGTTTTAAGTAACGTTTACTCATTATTGTATTTGTGATACCTAAACGACCAAATTCAATTTGACGTGGTTTATGGTCAACATCACAATTGTTTATAACCCAATCATATAGAGGACGATGATCTTCATATTCTAATGAACAAAGTGAATGTGTAATACCTTCAAATGAGTCTTGAAGTGGATGTGCAAAATCATACATAGGGTAAATACACCATTTATCACCTGTTTGATGGTGATTAATATGAATGATACGATATATTACAGGATCTCTCATATTTAGATTTGGTGATGCCATATCAATTTTCGCTCTTAATGTTTTTTCACCATTCGCATATTTACCTGCTCTCATTTCTTCAAAGAGTTTTAGGTTTTCTTCGATTGAACGATTACGATAAGGAGAATCAGTACCTTTTGTTTTATCATCACCACGATATTTTGATAATTCTTCTTGGCTTAAATCACAAACGAAAGCTAAACCTTTTTTAATTAAAAGAATAGCTTTTTCATATGTTCTTTCAAAATATTGTGAACCATAGAAAACATTCTTAGGAATGTAACCTAACCATTTTAAATCTTCTTTGATGGCTTCAACAAATGAAGCATCTTCTTTAACAGGATTTGTGTCATCAAAACGAAGGTTTGTAGCTCCACCAAAACTTTTAGCAAGTTCAAAATTAGTAATAATAGCACGTGCATGACCAATATGAAGGTATGCATTTGGTTCAGGTGGGAAACGTGTTAAAATGTGATCAACCTTTCCACTTTCTAATTCTTCTTTCATAATGGTTTTAATGAAGTTTGAAGTATCATTCATCATATTATATTACCTCGATTTTTTGTATTGTTTTTATTTTTGTATATGAATTAAGTATATTAAATAAAGTATCTTCTTCATTTGATTCTTTAGTGAATATAATAATCATAATTAAATAATTAGTGGTTGTATCAGTAACAGCAGTTGTAATACTATCAGATGTGGTTGAACCAAAGATGAAATCATCACTATCTAAATCAGTTGTTTTATAAACAATCATATTACAAACATTGATACTTTCTCTTTTAATTGCTTGAATTCTTTCACCACATTGTCCAATTGTGATAAAGATATCATTGATTTTATCGATATCAGCGACACAGACACTTCTTAAAGTTTCAACCGATAAAATATTACCTAAATCAACAATTGGTGATACTTGATACATATTTCCTTTAATGACTCTTCTAATTAAAGCTTCTTGAGCACATCTTGTATGAGATGGGTCTAAACCCATTTTCTTATAGATATCTCTAACCTCTTTAATTTTAGGTATTGTTGTTACTTCATCAAGTTGATATGGGACTTTTAAAGAAAACAATGCTTTTTCAATATTGTCTTTATCAACACTTTCAAAAGTAACAATGTATGCTAAAACATTAAAATCAGGAATATGTTCATAAATCTTTTTATCAATTGTTACGGTCATTTTGGATTTCATCAATTTCCATTAAAATTTCTGTATAATTTGTAAGTGCCTGGTTTAAATCACTAATTTGATTGTTAAGATTATCAATTTTAAATGATAGTTTTTCCCGAAGTTCTTTGACTCTTGGAATGTTTTCTTCAAAGTATTTACCATCATTTAAAAGTTTCTTTAGTTCGATATTATCTTCAACTCTTAAGAAATCATCAAATTCATTTTTTAAATCATTGTATTGGTAGATTGCTTCATTGAGACGTTTTTCTTGAACACTAATCTTTTCATCAATTTCTTGAAGTTTTAAAGGATTAGGATCAAACATTTGATATGTTCTTTCGTCTTGTAGTGATGTTAATTCTTTTTGAATAAGTTGAATATTTGTTGCTGCTTTTGATAAGTCTTGTTCATAATCACTTTGTAAGTGCATGAATTGATTATGTTTATATTTAGAAATCTCTTGTTTGATGTCATTTAAGTGATTATCTAATTCTTTGATTGTTTGATCAACAACTTGACTCATTTGAACCAAACGATTTCTTTGGGCTTCAATTAAATCTTTCTTGGTTTTTAAAGCATCTAAGTTTTGCTTTTCAGAAACTAATTGGTTGAGTCTTTTTTGTTTTTTAAGTTCTTGATTAGATAAAGTATCAATAGTTAAAAGTTTAGTTTTAAACTTTTTGAATAAGATATCGTATTCTTCAATTTGTGAAGGTAAGTCTTTACCAGTTAAACGATTCTTAATATATAAATCATTGAATTCTTTTAATTGACGAACACTTAAATCGTTGTATGCGGCTATAAGTTCATTCAAGTATGTTTTCTTGTGTTCAATGCGTAAAGTCAATTCTTCTTTTGCTTTGACTTTCGCATCTTGACTTGATGTGACTATTCTTTTTTCAAGACTTTGTTTTTCATTAATTAATTGTTCAATATGATTATGATTTTCTTTTTCAAAGTCTTTAAAGTCTTGTTCATTTTGTTTTAATTGTCTTTCATTTTCTTTGATAGAAATTGCTACATCATAACAATTATTCAAAAGATTGCTTTCTAATGAATCGATGTTATCAATTAATTCTTTGTTTGATAATTCACCATTAAAGTAAAGACTAAGAGCATTTTGAAATTGATTGATTGTATCATAGTATGTCTTGAATAAACCAATAGAATCTTTTCTTAGTTTGTTTTGTTTAGCATCTAAGTTAAAGCGTTGTTCTTCAATTTTTGAATATGCTTGATATATATCATCTTCTAATTGTTGAACGTTGTTTTGTAGTTGTTCGTTTTGTGATAGTTGATTGTCAATTGAATTAATTGATTCTTCAAGTTCTTTAATTTCTTTATCAATTTCATTCATATCTTCTTCAATTTCACGAGAACGGTTTGTTAAGATGGCTGAAAACATATCATGGTATTGATTAAGATAAAAATCTTTAATGTCCATTTGTTGGGCATTTTGTTTGATTTTTTCAATCGCATCTTGTTGTTCATTTAATAAATCTTTTATTTCTTTGTTTTCCATATGAACCACCTTATTTTTATTTTTCTATATATATTTATTATAGCATACTTATCGATTTTTGACAATTTAAAGACTAATAAATATTTTTTGTTATTTATTCGTTAAAAAACAAGACTAAATTAATTAGTCTTGTTAATTATATTTATATACTATGATATATCCATTTGAAAAGGAATTCTAAAAGGAGGGATTTCAACTTCAACTTGACCAAATTCACTAAATTGAGCTGTAATAACCGTTTTAATTGAAGTATCTTCCTTATCCATTATTTCTTCGATAACAATTTTTGTGATAACACCATCTGTTATAAATATTTTAATTGTTCCTTCGTCTGCATCCATTTTATAGCATTTTTCATCAAAATCATACTCAAATAAATCTGCTGATTCGCCAAATGCATGTTTTGGATTTATAAATAATTCAATTAAATCATTATCGAAAAATTCGTCTGCATCTTTAGCAATATAATCATCTTCTTTTGTGATGTATAAAAGTTCTTCTTCATCTGTATCATAATATAGATATGTAACTTCATCATCTTCAATTATTTTAACTTTGAATGATATTGGATTATCATTTTCATCATAGCTTGCATCAACAAATGCAACTTCATTCATTGAATGCCCTTGTAATGATACATTAATGCTGATTTTAGCATTTTCAACAGGTTTAGCTAAAGCTAAAGATAGTTCGTTTTCTTCTTCTTCACCTAAAATTTTAAAATCTGGAATTCTTACAATAGTTGTTCCATAATTACTATATTGACAAGTATTTGTTAAATCACCATCTACGATTATTATCTCACTAATATGTCCATCACTTGTGGTAATAGTAATTGTTGTTTCATCATCAGAATATATGTATTTTTCGTTTTCACTATCATATTCAAATAAATCAACATATGGAAGAACTTCTTGTAATAGAGATGGAATTTCAAAATCTTTAATATCTTGAACAACTCCAATGTATTTACCTTCAACAGAAGTAATAAGCACTAATCTATCATTTAAATATTGATAATGTGCTTCTGTACCATTAACACTAAAAAATATATTAAACCAAGAATATCCATCATCTGAGTATTCAACATTAACCATCATTTTTAATTTTGTTGTTTCACCATTTTCAACACTTGTGATTGTGCATGTATAATTTTCTTCAGATTTATTGATTAAAGAAATTAAGTCTTCGTTTTCTTCTTTTAATTCATATTGTGGAAGGTCAACTACAGTTGTCCCATATTTTGAATAACTAATTACAGTTTCCCAATCACCGTCTTTTAAAACAACTTTAACAAGTCGGTTATTTTCAATATAGCATAAAACACTTGGTCTAGATCCATCTTGTTCTTTGTATACCAAACGATATGCACCTAAATCTGTATCGTACCCAAAGTCAACAATTAGGTCTTCTGTAATCGCACCCACCAAATCAAAGTATTCAAATAAATGATCACTTGGTACTTCTTCTCCTACATATTTTCCATTTTTAAAAGAAATTATATATGCATGATTGTTTTTATATTCCATATATGACTTTGTGTTTGAAGTTGATACACTAACTTCTACTTGTAATGAAGTTATATGGGTGTCTTTGACTGTTCCATTGTATTTTACGATAGTTGTGTTCCCTTCATTATCTACTGCTGTCATTGTATAATTCATGCCTGGGTCATATAATATTTGCATTAATTCATCTTTCGTTAAATAAGATGATTGATTACCATTATTGCCATTATCATCACCATCATCATCTTTTCCACCACATGATGCTAGCATAAACAATGATAAAAACACCAAGCAAATAAAAATAAATAAATTTTTAATTTTCATATTTTAATCCTTCCTTTTAAATATACACATATATTTTATCACAAAAAAAGTAAAAGCAAATAAATAATAATAATAATATTATTAAAGTATTAAAAAACCTTCTACAATTAAATGTAGAGGGCTTTTGATAATTAACTATTTAATATCTTTGTTTGGATCAAATCCTAAACGTTTTAATGTTTCAACAACATATGATTCTTTATATTCATCTTCTGGTTTACGATTATAATATGATTTAAAGAATTCTTGGTTAGCTTGTTCATAAGGGATTTGAGCTAAGTTTGCGATAATACGTGTTGAACGGTCAATTAACTTCTTATTAGTTGGTAATACTTGAACCATCCAGTTACCATAAACACGTCCCATCTTAGCCATTGTGCCTGTTGAAATACAGTTGAAAGCTACTTTAACAAGTAGATGATATAAAATATCAGTACAAGTATGAGGTAGTACAACTGGAATTCTGATTTCATCTTTTTGAAGTTTCTTTGCTGGAATCATACCAAATCTTAATACTTTTTTACCACTGAAGTGTTCACCTTCTTTGTTAAACCATTCAAGAGCTTTTGCTTTTTCTGCTGTTAAGCCGTTAACATCAACTAATACTAGATTTGATACAGTTCTTGAATATCTTGAAGGATCATCTTCATTACCAATATTGTATTCTAAAACTTCACTACCCGCTACTTTTGGAGGATTATTGATAATATCTTGTGATGCTTTCATTTCAATATAATCTTTAACGCTCCATTCTAGACCTTTAATATCACGACGGAAAACATGTTGCCATGCAACTTCTGATGGATATAGTGGGTCTTTAATGTATGCCCAAGATAGGTTATCAGTTTG
>DBWT01000081.1:0-4897 GCA_002309035.1 Caryophanales bacterium UBA1231
TATCATGACTTTTTAGTGCGATTACAAAAAGATTTTTTAGATACACCAATCTTAATGGTTTATGGTTTGATGAGGGAAAAGCATAATTTTGATATAATGCATGATATTTATTTATCAAATAAAGATAAATGTAATTTATATGAATGTTTCATTTTAGGTGATGGTATGGGCGTATCTGGTCATCCATCAAAGAATAGTCATCAAGAAATCAGCGAAAAAATCATTAAAACGATAATGGAGATTAAAGATGGAAAATGTTAGATCATTTTTAAAAAAATATCAAATGACAAGTAGTGATATTAATTCAATCGAAACATTGAAGAAATTTGATGAAGAAATTAATAAAGGTCTTAATATTGATGCTCCTGTTTCAGTTTGTTCGATACCAATGATTCCAACATTTTTAAGCCCAAAAGCTGATGTATTAGACAATGAAAAAGTCATTGTGGTTGATGCTGGGGGAACAAATTTAAGAGTTGGTCTTGCAAGTTACAGTAATAAAGAGTGGATAATAAGTGATGTTACTGAAGATAAGATGCCAGGAATTGATAGAGAATATAGCACAAAAGAATTTTTTAGCTATATTGCGAAAAGAATGGTACCTTATTTAGATAAAGCAAAAAACATTGGTTTTTGTTTTTCTTACCGCGTTGCGATGGATAAAAGTCTAGACGGAAAATTAATAGCCTGGGCAAAAGAAATTAAAGCCAAAGAAGTAGTTGGTAAATGGATTGGTGCCTCATTACTTGATGCGATAAAAGAATATTCAAATATTAAAAGAAGTATTGTTGTATTAAATGATACAACGGCAGTTTTATTAGGAGGAATGACTCTTGATAAAAATAAAGAATTTAAGAAATATATCGGCGCAATTTATGGCACTGGTTTTAACTGTTGCTACATGGAAGAAATTAAAAATATCATTAAATTAAATGATAATAGTGATAAATTAATGATCATTAATACGGAAACTGGTAACTTTAATGGTTTCTCAAAAGGTTTATTTGATATTGAACTAACAAATGAATCACAAATCAAAAATGAAGCTTTAACGGAAAAGATGAGTAGTGGTAGATATTTATCAACACTTATATATAAAGCAACATCGAAAGCAATTGAAGAGGGTATTTTAAAGAATACAAAATTAATAAATTATAATGATTTTGATTTACCACTTGTTAGTAAATATTTAGCTAAAGTAGATAATACACTTGATAAGTGTTTTATGGATGAAGATGATAAAAACAAATTTATGGAAATATGTTATAGCTTAATTAATCGAGCAAGTAAAGTTGTTGCGACAACAATAAGTGCTTTTGCGATAAAATCAAATGAAAAGAAGATAGGAATAATTATTGAAGGTTCAACATTCTATAAGCTTCCAACTTTTAAAGAATCATTTGAAACATATTTAAAAGATATATTAGTTAAACATAATATTGAATATAAATTATTTGATGGAAGAAATAAAATATTAATTGGAGCCGCCATGGCATCTGTTGCGAAAGAATAAAATAAATAGGAGGAACAATTTTGAAAAAACATTTATTTATTAGTTTTTTGTTAGCTCTTTTCATGTTGGTACTCGTTGGTTGTAATAAGTTTGGTGCACCAACAGATTTAAAAGTAGAAAATGATAAGATATCATTTAAAGCAAGTGGTGATAGTTTCTTATGTGAAGCTAAAAAAGAAGGAAGTAGTAGTATCATTGCACCTGTTAATAATGGTGATAGTATTGATGTTCTTGGCCTTGGTCTTGGCGAATATGAATTAAAAATTAAAGCAATTAAAGATGGTGAAGAATCTGATTGGTCTAGTGGAATCAAAGTCGTTAGAAATAAATTATCTAGTCCTCAAAATGTGGAACTTAGTAATAATAAATTATATTTTGATTTAGTTCTAGATGCTGAAATATATTATGCAGTATTTAATAAAGATGGTAAAGAACAAAAATTTGAAGTTACTAGCGGTGTAGTTTTATCTAATTTAGGAATAGGCGAAGGAAGTTACGAAGTTTATGTTGTTAGTGCCTTAAGAGATAATGATGACGCAACATCTAATCCAAGTGCTAAATTTAATTTTACAAGTAATATGCAAAAATTAATGGTGCCAACGGGACTTGAAATTGAAGATGGTTTTGTATTCTTTAATGTTATGGCCACAACAAATAATTATGTATTAAAATTTGAAAATGAAACACAAATTATTGAACGTGATGTTAAGTCTGGTGGCTGTGAAATTAGTGAATTATTAATTCCTGAAGGATCATACAAAGTAAGTATTAAAGCAAAAGGTGATGGTGTAGTATATAGTGATTCTGATTATAGTGCTCCTATTGACTACATTAAGGAAACAACTTATATGACATTAAAAGAAAAAGATTTAATCAACGGTGGATATATTAAGTGGATGGGTAGAACTTATTATAATGAAACAAAGAAAGTTAATGAAGTTTACCATTCTGCTAGTGGTTTTGAATTATTTGTGAAAGGATCTATGGCATCAGCTGTTATAACTGCCACAAATTACAATAGTTCAACACTTCGTCCTTGTATTGTAATTGTTGTTGATGATAATTTTGATAATCTTAAAACAGTATTTTTAGATAAAGCAACACAAGAAGTTGAATTAATGACTGGTAATAGCGACGTTTTAGAACATAAGATTGATTTATATAAACGTAGTGAATCAATTGATTCACATATCGCTATTGAATCAGTTAAAACTGATGGTCTATTTATTCAAAAAATCGAAAATAAGAAATTAAAGATGGAATTTATCGCAGCTTCATCTTCAACTGGTTATGGAAATTTAGGTAGTCCTAAGAGCAGTAGTAAGACAACTGAAAACTCTGACTGTTTAAAAGGCTTTGCTTTTTTAACTGCTCAAGCATTAGATGCTGATGTTAATATTTTCTCAGCTTCTGGTTGGGGATGTGCATTTAGTAAATGGACAACACCAAATACAGCATCTGTTGCGGATGAATATCGTAATGTTGATTTTAAGAGTAGTATTAAATGGAACCATGGTTTGTATGTTCCAGATGTTGTGGTAGTTAATCTAGGAACTAATGACTGGTCATACATTAACGCAGCCACAAGTGACGCTGAAGTTGATGCTCGTACAACAACTTTCCAACAAAAATATATTCAATTTTTAAAATATCTTCATGATTTATATCCAGAAGCTCAAATAGTAGTGTTATATGGATTAATGAATGAATCAAATATTTATGAAATAACTGAAACAATTGTAGCGATGGCAAAACTTGCAATACCTAATCTTGTATCAATTAAAATCAATGGCGATGCTCAAGGTTATAATTCACATCCAAGTGTTCAAAGTCATGCCGCAATCGCAAAAACATTAACTGAATTTATTAAAGAAACACTTAATTTAGAATAATAAAATCAATCAAGGAAATAAATATGCGTAAAAGTCTTAAAGGAACATGGCTACTAAATAGTAGTTATTTAGAAAGAAAAAATTTATATAATTTAAAAGTTACTGTGCCTGGATCTATTTATAATGATCTTCTTCAATATCACTTAATTGATGAACCATATTATCGTGATAATGAAAGCAAGATGTTAGAAATAATGGAAGATGATTACGCATATAGTAGAACTTTTAAGTTAACGAATAATGAAATTAATAAAGAAATAAATTTAGTTTTTTTAGGACTAGATACAGTTACAGAAATATTTGTAAATGAAAAATTGATTACTAAAACATATAACATGCATAGACGTTATCTCGTTAACATTAATGAATATGTTAATGTTGGTATTAATAAATTAGAAGTAATAATTAAATCACCACTTGATTTCATAAGAAAAGAAGAAAAGAAATTAACACACGATCTTATGAATATGGAATATGCCGTTAAAGGCTATGGTGGAATCAGAAAAGCCCACTGTATGTTTGGATGGGATTGGGGTCCACAAATGCCTGATGGTGGAATTTGGCGTGATTTATTTTTAGAAATAATTGATAATGGAAAAATTAAAGATGTCTTAGTCTATCAAGAAACAAGTCTTGATAAAGCAAAATTAACGATAAAAGTAAATAATTATTATCGTAAAGGAAATCTTGATGTTATTCTTCATTTAAGTAATGGTGAATATAAATATCAAGCAAAGCAAAAAATAAAAGATTTAAATATCTTTGAAGTGGAAATTGATAAACCAAATCTTTGGTATCCGGTAGGATATGGAAGTCAACCTCTATATGATTTAGAAATAGAACTTCTAAATGATAAAAAAATAGAAGATATAAATAAACAAAGAATTGGTTTAAGAAAGATGGAAATCATCCAAGAAGATGATTGTTATGGCAGAAGCTTTATGCCAGTTGTTAATGGCAAGAAAGTATTCATTAAAGGATCAGACTACATCATTGAAGATAATATTTTACCAAGAGCTGGAATAGAACACACAAAATTTTTACTTGATAGTGCCGTTTCTTGTAATCAAAATTGTCTTCGTGTTTGGGGTGGAGGCTTGTATCCAAGTGATGAATTTTATAATCTATGTGATGAAAAAGGAATTCTCATTTGGCAAGATTTGATGTTTGCATGTGGTTATTACAACATGGAAAATGAATTATTTGTAAATGAGATAAAAGAAGAAATTCTAGATAATGTTAGAAGAATTCATAATCATCCATGTATTATGCTAATCTGTGGTAATAATGAAAATGAAACAGCAGCTTTAAATTGGAATATTCCTTCCTTTGAATATACCAAGAAATGGTATTTGTATCAATATGAAGAATTAATACCAAGTTTACTTAAAGAAGACGCAAATGACATTTTCTACTGGCCTAGTAGTCCATCAAGTGGCGGGGGATTTAATGATCCAAATAGCGACAAAATGGGTGATATGCATTACTGGGG
>DBWT01000081.1:4945-16896 GCA_002309035.1 Caryophanales bacterium UBA1231
ATGCAGTCATTTCCTTCAATGAAAACTATAAAAGAATTTACAGTACCAAATGACCGCAATATATATTCTTATGTGATGGAACGCCATCAAAAGAACAAAAGCGCAAACCAAAAAATCATGAATTATATTGGATCAATGTTTAAATATCCAAAGAATTTAGAGTTCATTAGTTATGTATCTGAGTTAATTCAAGCAGAAGCAGTTAAGTATTGTGTTGAGCATTTAAGACGTAATTATCCAAGATGTATGGGCGCAATCTACTGGCAACTTAATGATTGTTGGCCAGTGGCTTCTTGGAGCAGTATTGATTATTATGGTAGATACAAAGCCCTTCAATATTATTCAAAGAAGTTTTATGCGCAAGAACTTGTTAGTATTGATGTAAACAATGATACTAAATTTGATTATTTAGTATCTTGTGGTAAACAAAAAATAAATGTTTATTTTATAAGTGAAAAAGAGGAAATAAAAAATTATACAATAAAGGCTATTTTTTCTAAATTTGATGGAGAAATCATTGAAGAAATTTCTGATGAATTTAAAATAGAACCATATAGTTCTAAATGTTTAATGAAAATAGATGCT
The DNA here is from genome assembly GCA_002309035.1 of Caryophanales bacterium UBA1231. The sequence goes on from DBWT01000081.1 coordinate 5,531, forward strand.
GCATATAACTTAGATGAACAAATGAGTACCTTTATGCGGGTTATTGTGTATGATAAAGACGAAAATGTAATTACAGAAAGTGATGCATGTTTCCTTAAAGATAAATATTTGAATTTGCAAAAGCCAAATATTAAATATAAACTCGAGTGTAATGGTGATGAATATTTCATTCATCTAATGAGTAATACATATACAAAATATGTTTGGGTAGATTTAAAGAAGGATGATGCTATATTTAGTGATAATTTCTTTAATTTATATCCTTATGAAACAAAAGTAATAAGTTTTAAGAGTAAGAAAAAAATTACAGAAAAAGATATCAAGATTATTAATTTAGTTGATAGTTATTAAAAGGAGAAGAAAATGATTAAAATTTATGGTGAACAAAATATTCCTAATCTTCCATGGGAAGATAAACCAGCAAATTGTCCTGGTCCAATTTGGCGTTATTCGGGTAACCCAGTAATCAATCGTCATCCTGTAGATAAGATTGCCCGTATTTTTAATAGTGGTGTTGTTTATAAAGATGGCAAATATATTGGTGTATTTAGAGCTGAAACTATTGCGAGTCTTCCTCATTTAAGAATGGGTTATAGTGATGATGGAATTAATTGGAAGATTGATGAAGAACCAATTAAGTTTGTGGATGAGAGTGGTCAACCTTATCAACCATATTATGCATATGATCCAAGACTTGTAAAAGTTGAAGATGCATATTACATCATTTGGTGTACGGAGTTCTATGGTCCAGCACTTGGTATTGCAAGAACTTATGACTTTAAAACTTTTGTAAGATTAGAAAATCCATTATTACCATTTAATCGTAATGGTGTATTATTCCCAAGAAAAGTTAATGGTATGTATAAACTTATAAGTCGTGTATCAGATAATGGTCATACTCCATTCGGTGATATCTTTATTTCAGAAAGTCCAGATATGCGTTATTGGGGCCGTCATCGTCACGTAATGGAAAAAGGTGGCAATGGTTGGTGGCAAGGCTTAAAAATTGGTGGTGGTCCTGCACCTATTGAAATTGAAGATGGTTGGCTTATGTTCTACCATGGGGTTATTAATAATTGTAATGGCTATGTATATTCAATTGGTGGTGTTATTTTAGATAAAGATGAACCATCAATTGTAAAATATCGCTGTCGTTATTACTTAATGACTCCAGAAGCACCATACGAAGAAGTTGGTTTTGTGCCTAACGTATGTTTCCCATGTACAAGTTTAGTTGACAAAGCAACTGGTCGTATCGCTATTTATTATGGTGCCGCTGACACTTATCTTGCTTTAGCATTTACAACGGTTGATGAAGTTGTAAAATACATTAAAGAAAATCATGAAGGTATTGGTCGCGACGCTGACTTAGGTAGATAATATGAATAATTTAATAAGAAAAATAAAAGGAGTGCTTTTATTAATTCTTATCTGTCTATTAACTCTTTCGCTATTTAGTTGTGGTGAAGAAAAAAATAAAGAAATAATCATTACTGGTGAAAGTACAGTTTATGTTGGTGAAAAAATAACTTTAAAAGCGGAAATGAAAAACGTTGAAGGTGAAATAGTGTGGGAATCAAGTGATGCTGGCATCGCAACGGTTTCTTCTGGTGAAGTTACAGGCATAAGAAAAGGTACTGTCACAATAAGCGCAAAAGTAGATGAAATAAAAGGTGAGATTGAAATAGAAGTAATGGAAAAAGTGAAAGAAGATGTAACACTATTTTGTGGTACTAATATAATAAATGATGAAATAATAGTTCATAAGAAAGTTGAACTTGCTTTAGTAGAAAGAGAAAGTGGCTATATTGATACAAATTATGATCCTTATGATTATAACGAAGTAAATGTATATGCTATCTTTACATCACCTGATAAAAGTACTGAAATCAAGACTCCAGCATTTTGGTATCGTGATTATACAATTGTATTAGACACAAATATTATAAGTCAAAGAGAAAAAGAAGGTGAACCAAACGGAACTGAATTAGTTAAATTCAATGGTGAACCAGAATATCGAATTCGTTTTATGCCTAATATGGGGGGAACATGGACTTATAAAGTATATTCTAAATTACAAGGTTGTGCTGCTAAAGTTGAACTAAGTGGCGAACTTGTAGTTAATGATAGTGATGATTTATATCGTGGTTTAATTCAAGTAGATAAATCAAACAATCGAACACTTATGTATCAAGATGGTACAACTTATGTTCCAGTTGGTGAGAATATCGCTTGGTGGGCTAATCGTGGACGTAAAACATATGATTATTATGTTTGGTTCTCTAATGCGAATAAGAATGATATGAATTTTGCTCGTTTGTGGCTTGCCCCATGGTCAGTTGGTTTACACTGGGGAAAGACTTTAGATGACTATTCGGATTATTTCTCACGTACAGCGAGAATTGATAGAATTTTAGAATACGCTGAGCAGTTTGATATATATATAATGCTTGCCCTCCTTAATCATGGACAATTCTCAACAACTGCTGATTCAACATGGAAAGAAAATCCATATAATGTGGCTAATGGTGGATTCCTAGCTAAACCAGAACATTTCTTTACTAATAGAGAAGCTAAAGAAAGATATAAAAATGAATTATTATATCTTATTGGTCGTTATGGATATTCAGATCATATTTTAAGTTGGGAATTATTTAATGAAGTTGACTGGACTGATAACGCCGATATTAATGTTATGAATATTCGTAATTGGCATGAAGAAATGGGTAATTTCATTAAAGAAAATGATAGTTATGGTCATATGGTTTCTACATCATATAAGACTGAACAAGGTGCAAGTTTCTATCTTGATGTTATTGATTTTGCGAGTCCACATAGTTATGGCTATGGTGGAAAGAATATTAATACTACGCTTCCTAATGCTATTGATAAATTATATAGTCAATATAAAAAACCAATATTCTATGCGGAAATTGGAATTGATTGGCAAAATGGTCAAAATAATTATCGACTAGACCCTAAGGGTATCAGTCTAAGACAAAATTCTTGGGCTGGTATGCTGGGTGGCGGTGTTGGTGGCGCCATGAACTGGTGGTGGGATTCATATGTTCATCCATATGATTTATATTACCAATTTAAGGGAGCCGGCACTTTTGGCAAATTAATGGATTTAACTGGCAGTGATTATACACAATTAAGAACACTTGCTGGTGTTAAATTAGATAGTAGAGTTGGTCTTGTTGGATATAAGTTCAATGATAGAATTTATGGTTATGTCTTTGATAAAGATTGGACATATTTTAATGAAACAGATAAATTAAGTAATGTATTGATTGAAATACCATTTAATGATGGTAATTACAAACTTGCATTTTATAATGCGACTACAGGAGTAAAATTGAGTGATAACGATATTACTGTCACAAATGGTGTTGTAAAAATCGATTTACCTGATTTCACAAATGATGTAGCGTTTATTATTGAGAAATAATAGGTGATTGTTATGTGTGCATTTAGATTAAAAAAATATGAAGGAAATCCTATATTAAAACCAAATCCAAAAAATAGTTGGGAAGAACTTGTTACATGTAACCCAGCAGCTTGGTATGAAGATGGAACATTTTATCTATTATACCGAGCAGCGGGAAATGATAAAGATCATTTCATCTATTTAGGACTTGCGACATCAAAAGATGGATTTAATTTTACGAGAGTTTCTGATAAACCAGTTTTAGCTCCAACACCTGGTGGATATGATGCTGGATGTTGTGAGGATCCAAGGCTTGTAAAATTTGATAATGAGTTTTTCTTGACATATGCTTATCGTCCATGGGCGCCTGGTCAATATTGGCGTGATGATAAAAAAATCACAATTGACCTACCAATGAATGATTATTTGCCTACGGGACTTCGTTGGAATGTGAGTCAAACGGCTCTTGCCATTTCTCCAGATTTAATTCACTGGAAGAAATTAGGAAGAATTACAAAATACGATTCCGATAATCGTGATGTAATTTTATTCCCAGAAAAAATAAATGGTAAATTTGTGCGTTTTGAACGTCCAATGGAAGCATTTGGTCCGGAATACGGTTGTGATGTCCCATCAATCTGGATTAATTATTCCGATAATTGTGTTGATTGGGGAGAAGCAAAACTGTTCTTAACACCAAAATTTGATTGGGAACTTAAGAAACTTGGTGGCTCTACACCACCACTTAGAACTGATAAAGGTTGGTTAGTTTTATATCATGGTGTTTCACCAGTTGATGATACTTACCGAGTTGGCGCTTTATTACTAGATATCAATAATCCAGAAAAGGTTATTGGTAGAACAAAAGACTTTATTCTAGAACCTACTGAAAAATATGAAACAGAAGGTTTCTATAATGGCTGTACATTCCCAACAGGTAATGTGATTGTTGGAGATACACTTTATGTATATTATGGTGGTGCGGATCGCTTCTGTTGTGTAGCAACATGTAGTGTTAGTGAATTAATAAAAGAAATATTAAAATAAAAGGAGGCCCCGATTATAAATGAAAAGATTTTTTAAGTATTTCTATAAGTTTTTGGGATTAGTTTTGGCATTATTATTAGTATTAGGACTAGGCGCTTGTGGTGAAGATAATCCTGGTGATAATTCTGGTAATAATAATGGTGGTGATGACAATAAGGGTAGTGAAAAACACAATTGGACAGAAAATGAATTATATTGGGACGCTGATAAAAATGGTACTCCCGACTGGGCTGAAAAAGAAATTACATTAAAGTATGCGACTTGGCAATATAACAACCCAGAAGCTATTACAATTGATACATTAATGATTGATGCTTTTATGCACAAATATCCAAACATTCATGTTGAAATGGATATTTTAGGTGAAAGTGGTGAATGGGAATCTAATTTCCTTGAAAGATTATCAACAAACAATGTTCCTGATGTTTTCTTAATCAATAGACTTGAAAACATGTTGCCATACAACGTGCTTGCAGATTTAACTGATTTTTATAATCATGATGATGATACTCAATACATTTTTGATAGTGTTAAAGATTTAGGATTATATAATGGTAAACGTTATTGCTTACCAACATTCATTTATCCTGAAATTTGGATCGTGAATAAAGATTTACTTGCATCTTGTAGTATCAAGGTTCCAAGCTATGACTGGACTTGGGAACAAATGGAAGCAATCGCAAAAGCTGTATACAATGCTCGTGGAACAGAACATAAGATTGGTTTATATGGAACAGATCAATATTATTTTGAATTACCTAAGGTATTAAAAGTTCGTGATAATGCGGAAGTTGGTTATACATGGTTAGGTTATGGATACGATGGAACAAAATTCAATTTCAGTGATATGGCTTACATCAATGCCGTAAGTAAGATGGAAACAGGTATGGCTGAAGGTTGGCTTGTAAATCAATACGATGAAGCAACTTTAACTGAATATTATGGAAGTGTTGTTGACCCTCGTTATTCTGGTCAAGTTGCTATTTGGCGTGAACCATCTTGGAGTTTTAAAGATGCAATGGCAAATATATTATTTGATTGGGATGTATATCCAGGTCCAAGTGGAATTACTGGTGGAAATACTGATATCGCTGGTGTTTCACAATTATGTGAAAATAAAGCCGCTGCTTACCAATTATTAAAATGGTTAAGTTTTAGTAAAGAAGGCATGGTTACTAGATATCAATTATATAAAGATTATAGTGAAGTTTTATATGTATCAGCTGATAACTATCCTTATCCAGTAGTTGATTACGGAATTAACGCAAAAGGTGAAAATGAAATTTGGGATAATATTCCATATGCAAAATCAGCTCCAGGTTATGGCACACTTGATTTCATGGAATCATTAAGAAATGGTGCTATCAAAGCCAACAAAGAAGTAGTTGGTTGGGATGCAGCTGAAGATACATTTAAAGTTTATATCTCACAAATAATTATGGAAGGTAAGACTTACGCTGAATTATATGAAACAATTCAACAAGCTTCAGATGATGCTTTAAGACAAAAACTTGAAGCAGTTGCTGAAGCAATTAATGGATAATTAAAAATATAAGTGTTTTAAAAACACCAAAGAAAAGAGGTGTTCAGTAAGCCCATGAAACTGAAACAAATCTTAAAAAAATTAAATAAAAAAATATTTCTTCTTATTTTATTAGGACTTTTGATAATTCCATTTATGGTAAAAAGTAATGTTCTAGCGAGTGAAGATCAAGAAATTGATACAGCTTCATTTAGAGAAACAGCTTACTTTCAAACATTAAATAGATTATTAAAAGAAAACCAAAAAATAAAAATAGAAGAAAAAGAATATGATGCAACTACTAATGAAATTAAAGCCTTAAATCCAGATATCAATTTTTTAGATAATGAAGAAGGTTTAATGGGATTATTAGAAGTTGACAAAACTTTCAACATGGAAATAATTGTTAGCGAGGCGGGGTTATACCATCTTGGTATGACCTATCGCCTAGCTGATGATTTTGATGACGAACCATATGTTGAAATAAAAATTAATGATGAAGTACCATTTAATGAAGCATCAGAATTACCACTTGAAGTTATGTGGAGCTTAGAAGAACGTGAAGAATCTAAGCGATATAATAGCTATGGAAATGAATTATTACCTTATTCAGTTTCGATTGATCAAGTATATAAATATTATTTTGATGATGTTAATGCAAGATATATTGAGCCTTTCTATTTCTATTTAAAGGAAGGTAAAAATACTATTTCTGTTAAGTCTTTAAGTCATGTTTTAGAGATTGAAAAATTCTATCTAAAAGGTGAAGAAGATGTTTCAAGTTATGAAGAATATAGTGCTTTATATAGTGACAAAAATAAGGTTAGTGGTTATCAAACTATTGAAGGTGAAACATTTAAATATAAGAATGATATTGAGATAAAATCTTCATATTATAAAGATCCAAGAATGACTCCTGCCGCTTATAAGAATACAGTTTTAAATATGGTTGATGGCGCGTCTAGTAGTCGTGGAGGAACTAGTTATTCATATATTGTTAGTGTTAGTGAAAGTGGACTTTATGCTCTTACATTTAAATATCTTCAAAACAGCCTAAAAGGTCTAAATGCGATGAAAAACATCTATATAGATGGGAAAATTCCGTTTAGAGAACTTGAGGGATATGCTTTCCCAGAAACGCAAAAATGGGCAAATCATACCCTAAGTGATAGTGATGGTAATCCTTATTATTTCTATTTTGAAAAAGACCATGAATATAATATAACTATTGAAACTAGTTTATGTCGATATAATGATTATATTCAGGAATTATATAGTGTAATGGATGGCATTAATAATTTAGGTTTATTAATTGCATCTATTACTGGATCATCATCTAATGCTTTTAATGACTGGGATATTTTAAAATATATTCCTGATTTAAAAGAAATATTAGAAGATTATGCATCAAGAGTTGATGCTGTATATGATGCTATTAATGCGATGAATCCAAAAGCTAGAGAAGCAAGTGAAATTCAAACATTGCATAATGCATCTAAACTATTAAGAAAATTACAAACTAGACCAAATAGAATTCATTTGAAATTAAATCAATTAAATTCGGGATCGGGATCTAGTTATCAATTAATTGGTAATGCGATTGGTACATTACTTAGTCAGCCAGTTAATTTTGATTGTATTTATTTATCTGATGGTGAGGTTAAACTTCCAAGAGCTAAATCAAATATCTTTGAACGTTTTTGGTTTAATATTAAATCATTCTTCTATTCATTCTTTGATAAACGATATAAAGTATCAGGTAATTCTAAAGATGATGTTTTAGAAGTTTGGATTGCACAATCATCATTATACCTTGATATATTACAAAATATGGTTGATGATGAATATACAACACAATCTGGACAGAAAGTTAAGATAAGTATCTTACCATCAACTCAAAAAATAGTATTAAATAATGCGACGAAAACTAATCCTGATTTAGTTTTGTCGATTGATAGTTGGGAACCATATAGTTATGCTCTAAGAGGAATATTAGAGGATTTATCTGGTTTTGAAGATTTTGATGAAGTCACAAAGAACATATATGCTAACTGCTTTACACCAGTTATTTGTAAAGATGGTGTATATGCGATACCAGAAACACAAGGTATGTTCATTATGTTCTATCGTAAAGATATTTTAGATTATTTAGATTTAGATGTTCCTTCTACTTGGGATGATGTTTTGAAGATGTTACCTATACTTCAAAGTTATCAAATGAATTTCTATCATCCTTTAGGTAGTGATTCAACATATAAAAACTTTAGTGCAACGACACAATTTATCTATCTATATGGTGGTGAAGTGTTTACGGAATCTGGTGTTACAACAACAGTTGATACCGAAGAAGTAATTAGTGCTATCAAATATATGACAGATTTATTTAATGTTTATAATTTACCAAGACAAGTATCGAATTTCTTTGAACATTTTAGATCAGGTACTTTACCAGTTGGTGTTGGAACAATTGATATGTATTTACAACTTAAATATGCATCCCCTGAACTTACAGGTCAATGGGGTATTTCACCAATTCCTGGAATGGATACTGATAATGATGGTGAAGTAGAGCGCTGGACAACTGCTTATGGTAAGTGTTCTATTATGTTTAAAAATTCTAACATGAAAGAAGAAGCTTGGGATTTCTTGAAATGGTGGCATTCAACTGATACACAAGTTGAATATCTCCAAAATATTCAAATGCGTTTAGGCGAAAAATATTTAGTGATTCCCGCTAACGTTGATGCTTTAGGTCGTAGTCCTTGGGACCGTGAAATAAAAGAACAAGTAGCGATAGCTGCTAAGTGGAGTCGTATTCCAGCCGTTCTTCCAGGTAGTTATGTTGTAGAGCGTGAGCTTTCTAATATCTGGAATAAGGTTGTAATTGACAGAATGGACGTGCGTGTTGCGGTATCAGAATCAGTTGATAAGATGAACCGTGAATTATATCGTAAATATCGAGAATTTGGATTTGTGGAAGAAGGAACAACAAATTCAAGTTATGTTGTACCAAACAACTCAAATATTGATAGATGGGTAAAAGGTAAACAAAATGAATAAAACCGAAGTAATGACAAAAGATAAGCGCAATAAAAAACGCAAATTTAATTCTGCGTATTTATTCATTGGACCTTATGCGATAATATTCTTAGTATTTGTAGTATTACTAATATTAATTTCCTTCTTATTATCGTTTACATATTATGATGGTGTTAATATGCCTCATTTTGTCGGTCTTTCAAATTATATTGCTTTATTTACTCAAGATTTAGATTTTATGCAATCAGCTTTACCAAATACAATTAAATATGCTTTAATTGTTGGTCCAGTTGGTTATATGATGACTTTCTTCTTGGCTTGGGTTTTAGCTCAACTTCCAAGAAGGTTTAGAAATGTGGCAGCTATAATTCTTTATAGTCCATCACTTACCGGTAGTATTTTAATATCAGTAGTATGGAAAGCTATGTTCTCTGGTGATAGCCGTGGTTATATTAACTATTTACTTCTAAACTGGGGAATCATTAATGAGCCACTACAATTTTTACAAGATAAAACAACAATCTTTATAATTATGGTATTTGTTGGATTATGGAGCAGTATGGGCATTGGCTTTTTAGCAATGTTATCAGGTATTTTAAATACTAATAGAGAAATATATGAAGCTGCTTATGTAGATGGAATGAAGAATCGTTTCCAAGAAATTGTTTATATTACAATTCCATCAATGAAACCACAAATGATGTTTGGTGCCGTCATGGCAATTGTTGGAACGTTTAACTCCGCCGGTCTTGCAAGCGCTTTAACTGGAGCGAGTCCAACACCACAACTTGCTGGTTGGTTAATTAGTGACCACATGCAAGATTATGCATTTAGTCGAATGGAAATGGGATATGCCTCAAGCTTATCAGTAGTATTACTAATGTTAGTTCTTGTATTCTATTTCGTTGCGAACCATTTCTTTAGGTCAGATGATTAGGTGATGCTATGAATCTCGAAAAAGAAAACAAGAAACTTCATAAAGTGAAGACTAAGATGGCGCGCAAAGAAAGAAGAAGAAAGAGGCCTTCATACTTTGGTGCGATGATTGATCCCCGTGGATTCCATCCAAGTCAAATTAAATTCTATTTAATACTTTTACCAGTATTAATTATTACCATTCTACCAATTATTTTTACAATATCGCATGCATTTAAACCAATCGAAGAATTATATGCTTATCCACCAAAATTCTTTGCGTCAAGAATAAGCTTTGATAATTTTAGAGCATTAATCAATGCAACATCACAAACAGATATTCCATTTGGTAGATATTTATTCAATAGTATTATAGTAAGTATTTTAGTAATATTATTATCATTATTCTTAAGTAGTCTTGCGGCTTTTGCCTTTACTTATCTTAACTTTAAAGGTAAGAAATTCTTATATGCGGCTAACCAACTTGCCATTATGTTTATTGCGATTGCGGTTGCCGTACCAAGATTTATGATGATTACTTATTTAGGTATTGCGAATACTTACCTTGCTCACATCATTCCATTAATTGCGATGCCAGTAGGAATTTTCTTGCTTAAACAATTTATGGAACAGATTCCTCGTGAATTAAATGAAGCTGCGATTATCGATGGTGCTACAAGATGGCAAGTATATTGGCATGTCACAATTCCAATGATTAAACCAGCTCTAGCAACTGTCGCAATTCTTGCTTTCCAAATTGTTTGGAATAATGTTGAAACATCTAATTTATATATTGTGGACGAAGCACTAAAGACATTACCATATTATTTTGGTACTTTAACACTTTCCACAAACTCTATTGCGGCTCAAGGTATCCAAGCAGCAGCGAGTCTAATCATATTCTTACCTAACTTGATTTTGTTTATTATTTTACAAAAGCATGTTATGAATACGATGGCATATTCTGGTATTAAGTAGGTAGCCTATGCGTAGAATAAGTAAGAAATATCGATTAATAATTAATATATTTATAGTCTTACTAGTGTTTGTTTTAGGCTATTCTTCAGTTTCTGTTAATGCAAGTGCTCCATATGTTACTCGTACAGTCGATCGTTATGGAGAAATTGTGGAGACTCAAGGAGCTTATGACCCAGTAAGAAATATCAAAAACTTTGAACATGGAGGAGTAATGGATACTTTTAAAGATCCTCAAGACTTGTTCATTGATAGTGATAATTATTTTTATGTTGCGGATAAAACAAATAAACGTATTGTTATATTAGACAAAGATTGGACATATATCACGGAATTTGGTAGTGATATATTATTAGAACCTAATGGTATATTTGTAAGAAATGAATATATTTATGTTACAGACTTCGGTAGTCAACAAGATAAATATTCTGGTAAAGT
>DBWT01000081.1:16974-26331 GCA_002309035.1 Caryophanales bacterium UBA1231
TATCGTCCAATGAAAATTGCGGTTGATTCAAATTACACAATGTATATTGTGAGTCGTGGATCAAGTAATGGTATCTTACTTGTAAATAGTGAGAATCGTTTCCTTAATTTCTTTGCGCCTAATGCATCAACTGGAACATTTGCGGACTTACTAAAGACTTACTTATATGGTGAAAACGATAAAGTTATTCTAACAAAACGTATCGCACCAGCTCCCGAAAATGTTATGCTTGATGACTCTGGTTATATTTATACAGTCACAAAGACACTTGTTCAAAATAACATTGGTGATACAATCAAAAAAGTTAATATTGGTGGTTTAAATTTCTATAATGATGAAATGATAGCATCATCAGACTTTATTGATTCATGGAGTAGTAGTCATAAAACAGTTTATGCCTTAACTAGTGCTGGTTGGATTTATGAATATGACATTGAAGGTAATTTATTATTTATCTTTGGTGGAAAGATTGGTAGTGATGAGCAATTAGGATTATTCCAAACAGCATCAGCGATTGCGGTTGGCAATAATGATGAATTATATGTTGTGGATAATACAGCTGGTTCTATTCAAGTATTCCGTAAAACAGAATTCACAAATAATGTTCATAAAGCTTTAGAACTTTATATGAGTGGTAAATATGAAGAATCAAAAGGACTTTGGGAAGAAGTACTAAGATATAATTCAATGTTTGACCTTGCTCATAAAGGTATCGGTATGGCTTATTATTTAGAGCGTAATTATACTGGTGCTATGGAAAAATTCAAGATTGCTTATGCTAAAGAACAATATTCGGAAGCATTCTGGGAAGCTCGTAATATTTGGATAATGAATAATATCACAACATTTGCGATTGTCTTAGTTTTAGCTGGTGCTGCTATAATCGCGGTAGTTAAGACTAATAAGCGCTATCATTATTTAGATGTTGTCACAAAACCAGTTAAAGCATTTGCGGAGAAACCAAAAGTTAAAAGCATTCTTGTGATGTTTAAATATATTCGTCATCCAATGGATGCTGTATATTATGTAAGATATGATAAGAAAATAAAAATTTATAATGCCTTTATAGTTTTAGGTGTATTACTTGCTTTATATCTTTTATCACTTGTTGGTACTGGATTCTTATTTACTGATGTAGTATTAGAAAAAACAATTTTATTAAAAGAACTTACTAAAGTTGTTTTACCAATTGCGTTATTTATTGTTAGTAATTATTTAATTTCATCATTAATGAGTGGTGAAGGCTCATTTAAATCAATTACTATTAATACATTAGGATCATTGATGCCAATTATTATCATGTTGCCATGGATAATACTAATATCTAATGTCTTAACACTTAATGAAGGATTCTTATATTATTTCCCAATGGTAGTTATGTTCTTGTGGACATTTATTCTATTATTTGTCGTAATGAAAGAAACTCATAATTATTCTGTTAAGAAAACAATAGTTAATTTCTTATTAACTGCTCTTATGATGTTTGTATTAGTTATTGTAATAATATTATTATATTTAGTATTTGCGCAACTCGTTGGCTTCTTTGTGGATTTATTTAAGGAGGTGATTTTCCATGGTTAAAGCACTAAAGAAAATAATCTTATCCTTAAATACGTTATTCTTATTACTTTTAATTGTTATTCCAGGATTAAAAGTAAAAGCAAGTGAAAAGACAGGAACGCTTGCGATTGATTATGAATTAGATCCAACAAGTAATTTCTATACACAAAAAGAAGATACAAGAACAATTGATATCGTTGATAAACGTGATGAATTATTACTTGATGGTTATGTTTTAGCATATCAAAATGATGATGCCATTCTTTATTTCAAGAAGAAGACTTGTGGTATTGCTTTATTCGATAAAAATAATGGCTATACATGGTTTAGTACTTATGAAGGTGTAAGAAATCTTGATGCGACTGATAATGTATATGAAAAAGTTGAATCAGGTGTTTCGATTGAATATTATAATGTTAGTCAAAAAGGTGAAATTATTTCTCATGAAGCATATTTCACAACTAAAGATACATTTAAATATCCAGCACCACCTAATGCGACTAATGGCACTTGTGATATGAAAATCGTTCCAAATGGAATTGATATTGATGTAAGTTTTAAGTCTTATTGCGTTAGTTTTAAGATTGAAATTCGTCTTGATGGCAAGAAGTTATCAGTTCGTGTTCCTTATGAATCAATCAAAGAAGAAATGGCTGTTAATGAAATAGTAACGCCATATAGTACAATTAGACAAGAACGTGATTATAAATTAAAGAGTATTTCTTTATTCCCATATTTTGGTTCTGGTAATTATGAAATTAATGGTTACAGTTTTATTCCTGATGGAAGTGGTGCCTTAATTCGTTATAATGACCAAAAGACATCAACTGCCTATATCAAAAAATTATATGGTGCAGATTATAGTTTTGAAGAATATTCAAATAATACTAATATTGTGAATAATGGCTCTTGTAATTTACCTATTTATGGTGTTAATCATGGTTATAATCAAGCTGCTTTCTTGTGTGAAGTTAAAGGTGGTATTGGTAGTACTGAATTACATTCATATCCTTATTTATATAGTTTAATTCCAATCAATACAACATTCTTTAAATATTGTGCTCGTGATACATTTAAAGTTAAGTTATCACAAAATACAATGACACTACTTAATGAAGAACCATATCCTAGTGATTATGAAATTACTTATACATTCTTAAGTGGTAATGATGCGAATTATGTTGGTATGGCAAATTGTTACCGCGAGAGTTTAGGTTTAAATGAAAAGAATATAGCTTTATCTGATATTCCATTAAGACTTGAATTATTAGGTATTGATTATAAACCAGGATTGTTTGGTAAGAATTATGTCAAAATGACAAAATATCTAGAAGCACTAGAAATTATTCAAGATTTAGAAGAAAGTGCTGTTAAAAACTTCAATGTTACATACTTAGGTTGGAATAGGGGAGGCTATTTCACTAATAGCGCCACAACTGCTCGTACGGCACTCCTCCTAGGTGGTAAAAAGAAATTAACAACTTTCTCATCATATTTACATGATAAAGGTTATACAATTGATTACACAATTAATCCATTAGTTACATCAAGTTCTATTGGAAGTGGTAATACGGTTGTAAAAAGAATTGGTTTATCACCATTTGATTTAACCCTTAAGTCATCGCTTGAACAAAGTGCTTATTATGTTTTACCAACTGAATTATCGGAAACTATTACAAAACGTGATAAGCGTTACAGTGGTTTAGGTATTGATAGTTTAAAGATTGATAATTTGAATTCTGCTTTCTCATATCGCTATAAATCAAATGCCATTTATCGAAGTGCAATGATTGATGAAATAGTTAGTGAACTTAAGGAATTAAATGGCTATAAGATAAGTACAGAAAAGCCTAATAGTTATTTATTACCTTATATGAATAATTATTATAGTGCTTATTATGAATCAAATAAATACATTTATGAAACAGATTCAATACCATTTATGTCATTACTATTAAGTGGTTATGTAACTCAATATATGCCTAACATTAATTATGTTAGTGATTATGAACTTGCTGTATTAAGGATGATTGAATATAATATTTATCCATCATTCATTATTACAAAGAGAGAAGCATATGATCTTCGCTATACTAATTATGAGTACTTGAATTCTACTCAATATGATTTATGGAAAGATCTAATGGTTAAAATGTATCAAGAAACAAATAATGCATTATCAAATGTTATTAATGCTAAAATGATAAGTCACAAAGCAGTTGATGATGGTGTTGTTAAAATTAGTTATGATAATGGAGTAATTATTTATATTAATTACAACAAAGTCAATAAAAATATTGATGATGTTAGTTTACTTCCTTATAGCTATTATGTGAAAGGAGGTAACTAATGGCAAAGATTAGTTTATTTTTCAAAAATGTTTGGCACAAAATAAGTGATTTCGTTCGTTGTAAGTTATCTGTTTGGATTATCAAAGGACTGAAGTTTATTGGTAAATATACAGGTATTAGTTGGTTATATAATAAATACCAAACAAAAGTTTCCAACAAAACAAAAAAAGCAGTTGCTGGATATTTGTTTATTGCTCTTTGGTTAATTGGTTTTGCGATTTTCGCTTGTGGACCAATTGTGGAATCAATTAGAATGGCAATGGCAACATCCGCAATTGACAAAGTTGATTTAGAGACAAATAAATTTGTCTTTAAAATCACTGGTTTTGGTTTTACCCAATTTAAACAAATATTCAATGAAAATCCAGAACATGTTGAGGCAATCATTTCCACATTTGTGGATGTGTTAGTGGTTGTACCACTAGTATTAATATTCTCGCTACTCTTAGCGTTATTATTACATCGTAAATTAAAAGGTATTAAGATCTTTAGAATGATATTCTTTATCCCAGTTATCTTACTTTCTGGTAATTTACTTGGCTATTTTAATACTTATAATTTATTAACAGTTTCAACACTAGAAAATTCTGAACTTCAAGGAATGCTTGCCTTTTATTTGCCAGAAGAAGTAGTAAATGTAATTTTGCAAATATTTGGTAAAATTATTCTGATTTTGTGGTTTAGTGGTGTTCAAACATTGATATTCCTTGCTGGTCTGCAAAAAGACAACAAATCAGTTTATGAAGCAGCATCAATTGATGGTGCTAATAAATGGGAAATGTTTTGGAAAATTACTTTTCCAACATTAATGCCACTTATTACCATTAATATAGTTTATACAACCGTTATTTATTCTAATATCGGTAATAGCTTAACAGCGATTATTTCTCGAACAATAACAGAAGTTGGTTATGAACGAGATTATGCTTCAGCGTTATCTTGGATAATGTTTGGTATTGAACTTGTGGTAATTGGCTTTTATGTTCTGATATTTAAACTTGCGAATAGGAGGGATAGATAGATGGAAAACATGAACAATCGAAAAAAGAAATCTATCAAGAAGTTCCTGCTTGGTAACCGTGGTGAAAGTGGTTTTATCGGCAAGTTCTTTATGTACCTCTTATTAATTGGTATTAGTTTTATTTTCTTGTATCCAATCCTTAAAATGTTATCAAAAAGTTTGATGGGACTTGAGGATTTAATGGATCCATCAGTTATTTGGATTCCAACAAAAATTGTTGGAAAGAATTATACTAAAGCGAGTGAAGTATTAAATTTCTGGAAGTCGTTTGGTGATTCACTAAAGGTTGGTATTTGGCCAACGTTATGTGCAGTTATTTCATCAGCGTTAATTGGTTATGGTTTTGCCCATTTTGATTTTCCGTTAAAGAAAATGTGGATGGCAATTCTTGTTGGTATATTCCTTCTTCCAACGATGTTAATGAGTATTCCAACGTATGTAATCTTTAATAAATTAGGTTTTATTGGAAGTTTAAAGTCCTATATTTATCCGGCTTTAACGGGATTTGGTCTTCGTCAAAGTGTATTCATCTTAATTTTCTATCAGTTCTTTAAAGTTATACCGAAGGAATTAAGTGAATCTGCCGAGATGGATGGTGCTAGTGAACTGGGAATCTTTTTTAGAATTGCAGTTCCGATGTCGGTTCCAGCATTCATTATTTGTATGTTGTATTCATTTGTTTGGTATTGGAATGAAACACTTCTTGCGACTACATATTTTTCTGGTAGTATCACTACTTTACAAATGGCACTTACTAATTTTGAACACACATATACTCAATTATATCCAGCAGGATCTATTGGTATTGGTGCCGCTGCTGAATCGTTCAACCAAGGTGTACTTTTTGCCGGTACTATTTTAACAATATTACCGCTTATATTGCTATACGCCTTTACCCAAAAATGGTTTGTGGAAAGCGCAGACAGATCGGGTATCGCTGGTGATTAATAATAAAATTAGAAAGGAAGAAATTATGAAAGCTAAAAAACTATTATTGTCATTTTTGCTTGTTTTCTTATGCTTTGGATTATTTGCTTGTGGAGGTATTAAAGTAACCATTACAGGTGATAAACAAGTAGAAGTAGGAAAGTCTATTACCCTAAGTGCAGAAGCTAAAGATGGTGCTTCTTTTGAATGGTTTTCCAATAATGAAGCTGTCGCAACTGTAACTGGTGGTACAGTAACTGGTGTTAGCGCTGGTAATGTAACAATCACTGTTAAAGCAACAGTCGGTGAAAAAACAGCTGAAGCAACAGTTGTGATTAAAGTCGTTCGTCCATCTACTAACACTAAACCAGTTATTAATGGTGTTACAGATAGAACAATTGAAAAAGGAGGAGATTTTAATCCTCTTGAAGGAATTACTGCAAGTGACGCTGAAGATGGTGATTTAACACTTAAGATTGTTTACTCAGGTAACGTTAAGAAAGGTGCCATTGGTACTTATGATGTTCAATATTCAGTTACAGACAACGATGGAAATACAACAGTTGTTACTGCAAAAGTATATGTTGTATATACTGATAAAGATGCTCCATTACTAACAGGTGCCCAATCTAAATCAATCGTTGTTGGTGATACAGCATTCCGTTTAACTGATGGTGTTATGGCTAATGACTCTAACGATGGTGATTTAACAAGTAATATTAAAATTACTGGTACTGTTGATCCTTGGACATTAGGTGAATATACAGTTGATTATAGTGTAAGTGACTCAGCTGGTAATGAAACTAAAGTAACAAGAAAAATTACTGTTGGTTTAGGTGAATTCCAATTTGATGAACTTGCCGAAAAAGAATTTGTAAAAGACGGTAATGATTATAAATTTACTATCGCACTTGATAGTATTGATACATCTTTATCATCATTCGCATTAGGTAAATTATCATTTAAAGTTAATGCAGCTGCAGCATGTGAACTTGTTCCTTCTGCAACAAGCGCAATCGCTCAAGATAAGATTGCTTTAGCACAAGGTGATAATACTGTTGAAGTATATTTTAGATTTGTATCTACATTTGAATCTGGCTCTTTAACACTTGCTGCTCCAGAAGGCGCTAGTCTTACATTTAGTGAAGTTAAATTCGCATTTGGTGAAGCTAAAGATACAGAAGCTCCTGTTATTTCAGTTCCTCAAGATAAAGAAGTTGTATTACCTGGAAATATTAGTGATGCTGAAATCTTAAAACCATTTGTATTAAATGGTGTTACAGCTCAAGATAATATTGATGGTATCGTTACATCTAAACTTGATGTTGATTTCACTGGTATTGAATTAGGTAATTGCACTGAAACTAAAGAAGTTACTATTTTCGTTGTTGATAAGAATGGTAACCGTGCGGAAGTTAAGAGAGAAGTTAGTTTTGTAAAAGTATATGATACTAAATTAATTGATGAACCTGAATTTAATAATATGCCTAAGATTTATGATGCTGAAACAAAGATCGGTTGGGGATTAAATGGTGGTTCAGGTGATCCAGAAATCAAAGTTGAAGATGGTGTTTTAGTTCATCATAATACAACTAATGCTCAACCTGGTTGGGATTCTGCTTCATCACCATTCTATCGTACTACTACTGAGTACTTAAAACCATATCATTGGTATTTATTAAAGTTTGATGTTAAAGCTGCTGTTGCTCGTAAGATGACTGTTCGTATCGGTCTTGAAACTACAGAAGCTCTTGGCTGGATTGAAAACTTTGATGGTGGATCTAATGTTCCATTCAACCTAACTACTGAATGGCAAACATGTTATGTATTATTCTATGTACATGCTGCTAAGAGTCAAGGCAATATGAATGTTGCTAAGATCGAACTTAAGATTGGTTCTATGACATGGGGACCAGAAGAAAATGGAAACACAGTTTACTTTGATAATTTACAAATCTATCTATTATCAAATGAAAATAGTGCACCATCTCTAAAAGTTGATACTAGTTTACCAACAACATTTGGTAAAGGTGAAGCTAAACCTGATTTAACTAAGTATGTTATTGCTCATGACTTAGAAGATGCAGCTGATATCGAAGTTAAAGCATCTGATATTACTGAATCTCTTGATATGAGTAAAGCAGGAACATATGATATCGTATATGTTATTAAAGATAGTGAAGGTAAAGAAGCAACTATTACTTTACAAATTAAAGTATTAGAAGAAAAAGATACTGTAGCACCAGTTATTACTGAAGTTGCTGGTATCAATAAGAGTTGTGACCAATTTGGTGCTATTCCTGATTTAACTAAATTTGTTAAAATCGTGGATAATGTTGATGGTGACATCGCTGTAACAGTAAAGATGATTACAACTGAAGCTGACATCAACAAAGCTGGTACATTCCCTGTTAAGTATACAGTTAAAGACTCAAGTGGTAATGAAGCTGAATATACTTTAAATATCGTTATTAACGATAAAGAAGGACCAAAAGTTGAAGGTAAAGAAAAATTAGTTACAACTGTTGGTAAAGCATTAACTGCTGAAGATATTATTAAAGAATTAACTGTTACTGATAATATTGACGGAACTATCGCTTTAGAAGCTGGTGATGTTAAAGGATTAGATCAAGTTAATTTCGCTGAAGTTGGTCAATATAGAATTAATATTGAAAAGAGCGATGCTGCTGGTAATAAGACTACTTATGAAATGGTTATCGTTGTCAAAGAAGAAGGACAAGAACTTGCTCTTGAAATTCATGATTTCACAACTGATACATTAGTAGGTGAAAATGCTGAACTTGAACAAAGTGAAGGACAACTTGTTATTAATCCAAGTGACATTGGTCAATGGGCTTCATTTGCAAAGATTAAGATTTCTAATTTACCAGTTGAATTTGGTAAAGAATATGAATTAGCAATCATTGCAAAAGCTGATAAAGCTCGTAAGATTCAATTTAACATTGGTGAAGCATTAAACGCTGATCCATGGATGGATAAATATACATTAGATGTATCTAGTACAGCTGTATTAGATTTAACAACTGAAGATCAATTATTCACTATTAGATTTGTGGTTGACAAACCTAAAGTTGCAAATGGTCCTACAATTGAATTCTGCTTTGGTTTAATTGGTGGTAGTAATGAAGAAGCTGGAAATAAGATTCATATTTCTAGATTTAAATTATATGAAATCACTAAAGAAGAATCAGTAGATAAAGTTGTTCTTGATAACTTTGAAAGTTATGCTGATACTGGGGCACTAGCTGCTGTATGGAATAAACGTTATGATAGTACTAACTATACTGAAGGATTTGAACTTGTTACTGTTGAAGGTAATAAATTAGTTAAATTCACTTATGCTAAAGATAAAAAATATCTATTAAGATATGTTGGAGATAACTTCCCTAAATTAACAGATGATTATAAATACATTAGATTCCATGCTAGATTTGCTAGTGAAGAAACACCTGTTGAAATTTGGTGCTACTATGAAGG
>DBWT01000053.1:0-6750 GCA_002309035.1 Caryophanales bacterium UBA1231
AAAAACAATGATTTAATTATTTATTCTAATTTCAATCAACAAGTAGACAATTTAAATATTGAAATATTAGATGATGCAGTACTTAAAATATTATTTGTTAATTCAAAATTAAACATTAATTTTAAATTAAATAGCAATTCAGTATTAGAAATATACAATGTATTTATTACTAATGAAAAATCTTCAACAAATGATATTAATATCAATGTTGATTTAAATGGTATCAATGCTAATACATCAATTAGTAATTTATATTTAGCATCAAATGATGCTATTATTAATTCAAATGTTCATATTAATCATAATAAAGAACTAACTAATAGTAATTTTAATATATATGCTATCTCTAAAGATGATGCTAAATTAGTGTTAAATAACAATGCACATATATTAAATGGAATGCATCAATCTAATGCTTTTCAAAAAACAAAAGGCTTAAACTTATCTCCTAATGCTAAAATTATTACCCAACCTAATTTATTTATCGATGAATATGATGTTAAAGCATCACATTCGGTTGCGGTAGGGTCAATAAATCAAGATGACCTTTTCTATTTAATGAGTAGAGGTCTTAAAAAAGAAGATTCAGAAAAACTCATTGTGATGGGATTTATTAATCCTGTTATCACAAATATTGATGATGAAACAATCAAGGAAGATATATATAAACAGTTTATTATTAATCTATAGGAGGCTGTTATGGAAATTAAAAAAGATCTTTTTCCACTTCTTACTAAATATCCTAATTTAATATATTTAGATTCAGCCGCAACCGCGCTTAAACCACAAGTTGTCATCGATAAAATTAGTGAATACTACACTAATTATGGTGTGAACGTTAACCGTGGTGTTTATGATTTATCACAAGTAGCTACTGATAAATTAGAAGAATCCAGAACACTATTTGCTGAATTCATCAATGCGAAAAGCGATGAAGTTATCTTTACTAAAGGTACAACAGATTCTTTGAATCAAATAGCAAGAATGATGGATGAAAGAATCACAACAGATGATGAAATAATGGTCTCTGTTTTAGACCATCACAGTTTTATCATTCCTTTCCAAGAATTAGCTAAAAGACATAACGCAAAACTTACATATGTCAATCTTGACAAAGATTTCTTTATTGATTCAGTTGATTTAAAAAATAAACTAAACAATAAAACTAAAATCGTTTGTTTAACATATGTATCTAATGTTATTGGTAATATTCAAAATGTTAAAGAATTAACTAAAACAATTAAAGATTTTAATAAAGATATTATTGTTATTATTGATGCAGCACAAGCAGCACCACATATTAAAATAGATGTCAAAGATATCAATTGTGATTTTCTTGCTTTTTCTCTACATAAGATGTTAGGTCCAACTGGTGTTGGTATCTTATATGGCAAGTTAAATCTATTAAATAAGCTATATCCCACTGAATTTGGTGGTGACATGAATGATGGTGTTGATAAATATACATCAACATACAAGGATGCACCACACCGCTATGAAGCAGGTACACCTAATATTGAAGGTGTTATCGCAAGCATTCCAGCAGTTCAAATGATCAATGAAATAGGCATTGAAAACATTCATAAACATGCAAAACAACTAGCAAATTATGTTATTGATCAACTAAAAGATGATAAAGATTTAACAATATATAATATGAATTCAGATACAGGAATTGTAACATTTAATATTAACAATGTTCATCCTCATGATACCGCAACTTTCCTCGCATCTAATGGTATTTGTGTGAGAGCAGGACACCATTGTGCTCAACTAATCACTAAATACTTAGGTGTAATTGGAACAGTAAGAGCATCATTTTATATCTACAATACAATGGAAGATGCGGAAAAATTCGTTAAAGAAGTTAGAAAAGCAATTAATTATTTTAAGGAATGGGGGCTATAGAATGGAAATCAATGATTTATACCGTCAAGTTATAATGGACCACTACAAGAACCCAAGAAATAAAGGATTAGTTGAAGATGCATCATTTATCTCATTGCGACTAAAAAATCCATCATGTGGTGATGATACGATAATTCAAGCTAAAATCAATAACGGCATTATTGAAAAGGTAAGATTTGAAGGTACAGGTTGTTCTATTTGTTGTGCCTCATCATCAGTTATGACAGAAATATTAAAAGGTAAATCAATAAATGAAGCAAAAGAAATCATTCAAGATTTCTATGCTTTAATTAAAGGCGAAGAAGTTAAAGATGAAGACAGATTAGATGAAGCAATCGCATTCAGCGGTGTTCATCAATTTCCAGCAAGAGTAAAATGTGCAACACTTGCTTGGAAAGCCATGGGAACTATTCTTGAAGGAAGTGGTGAAGATGGCAAATAAAGATTTAGATAAAATTGGTCAAGATTATAAATATGGTTTTCATACTGATGTTGATAATTATTTTGACACAGGCCGTGGTATTTCAGAAGAAGTTGTAAGAACAATTTCCAAATTCAAAAACGAACCTGAATGGATGACGGATTTAAGAGTTAAAGCCTATAAAGAATTTAGTACGATGAAGTGGCCTAAATTTGGTCCTGATCTATCAATGCTTAATTTTGATGAATATATATATTACATTAAAACAACAAAAAATGTTGCTTCTAGCTGGGAATCAGTTCCCCTTGAAATCAAAGACACTTTCAATAAACTAGGAATTCAAGAAGCTGAACAAAAATACTTAGCAGGTGTATCAACACAGTTTGAGTCTGAAGTTGTTTACCACAATACCATATCTGAACTTGAAAGCTTAGGTGTTTATTTTTGTGATACTGATACTGCTTTAAAAAAATATCCAGAACTTTTTAAAGAGTATTTTTCAAAAGTTGTTCCACTTACTGATAATATGTTCGCATCACTAAACACAGCAGTATGGAGTGGTGGCTCTTTCATATATATTCCTAAAGGAGTTAAAATTGAAAAACCACTACAATCATATTTCAGAATTAACACTGAACAAATGGGTCAATTTGAAAGAACTCTTATCATTGTTGATGAAGGTGCTCATTTAAATTATGTTGAAGGTTGTACGGCTCCACGTTATTCAAAAGATTCTTTACATGCGGCTGTTGTTGAAATATATGTTAAAAAAGGTGGATATTGTAGATACTCAACAGTTCAAAATTGGTCAAATAATATTGTAAATTTAGTTACTAAACGTGCATATGTTGAAGAAGGTGCCCAAATGGAATGGATTGATGGTAATATTGGTTCTTTAACTAATATGAAATACCCTGCATGTATTTTAGCTGGGCCATATGCTAAAGGCACAACAATATCTATTGCGTTTGCTGGAACAAACCAATATCAAGACACAGGTGCCAAAATGATTCATTTAGCCCCTAATACTACCAGTCAAATTATTTCTAAATCTATTTGTCGAGGTGGTGGTGTTGTCAATTATCGTGGTCTTGTACGTCACACGAAAAAGGCAACAAATGCTAAAAGCTTTGTCGAATGTGATACTTTAATTTTAGATGATATTTCTAAAAGTGATACAATTCCAACAAATGAAGTACACAATGATACATCATATATCGAACATGAAGCAACAGTATCCAAGGTTAGTGAAGAACAATTGTTTTATTTAATGAGTAGAGGTTTAACAAAAGCACAAGCAAAAGAAATGATTGTCATGGGCTTTATCGAACCATTCTCCAAAGAATTACCAATGGAATATGCTGTTGAATTAAATCAATTAATTAAACTAGAAATGACTGATTCAATTGGCTAAAAGAAACCCTTAAGTAAATGCTTAAGGGTTTTATATATATGCATTCTAATTAAAAATGCTTTTATTTTTATTTATTTTATGATAAAATAAACATATAGTAATAATAAAGGAGTATCAATAATGAGTACTTTAAATATCGAACAAATCAAAGAAGAATTAAGCTTTTTAACTAATATGACTGTTGTCACTTGTGTTTCAACAGGTGTAGACTCAATGGTTCTTTTAAGTATCTTAAAAGACTTACCACTTAAGTTAATTGTTGCACACGTCAATCACAAGAAAAGAATTGAATCAGATATTGAACAAGAGTTCATCACTAAATATTGTCATGAAAACAACATAACAATTGAAGTTATGGAACTTGAACAATTAAATCCACATAACTTCCAAGAAGAAGCAAGAAAAAGACGTTACCAATTCTTCGATGAAGTAGTAAAAAAATATAGTGCTGAATATTTAATTACAGCACATCATGCGACTGACGATTTAGAAACAATTCTTATGCGTTTCATCAAAGGATCATCTTTAAAAGGATATGCTGGTATCGATAAATTAGTCGATAAAGGAACATATTATATATATCGACCACTTTTAGATTATCCAAAAAGTGAAATATATGATTATGCGAAAACTAATCACATTAAATATTTTGAAGATTCATCAAATTTCCATGATGTATATTTAAGAAACAGAATTAGACATAATATTGTTCCTAACATTGAACATGAAAATCCTCAAATCTACAAAGCAATGAAGGATTTTAAAGAACACATCGTGAATATGAATGAAATCTTATTTGATATCATCCACGATTTTGAAAGCAAAATGAAGAAATACAACAATTTCGTTTCTTTCACAATCGAAGAATTCAACAAATACAATCACTATTTAAAAGAACAAATCTTATTTGATATTTTAAAAGAATTATCTCTTTCAAAAATGCAGATAGAAGATATAATTAAACAAATCGAAAACGATAAACCACTTATCATCAATGATTTAGGGAACAACTTATATTTGATTAAAGAATATGGAAGAGTAGATTTTGGAACAATCGATACAAGTGAAATTTCATGTAAAATTGAAGCCGATGGAACCTATCAAATAGATGAAAATACAAGAATTATAATCGATAAAAATAAATGTTATTTTAAAGATAAATATATGGAAGTATGTTATAATATACCTACTTTACCGATTGAAATTAGACGTAAAAATGAAGGCGACAAATTGATGTATCACAATAGTTTAGTAAGCTTAAGTGATTATTATACAAACAAAAAAGTACCACATTTCAAACGTCACAATCTTCTTATTGTAAATGATAAAAATGAAGTAATACAAATACTTGGATTGGAGGTATTATGAGAAAAAGAAAATTTGGTCTTTCCGATATTATTGTGATTGCGATCATCGTTGGTATCGTAGTCGGAGTAATATTGTTCTTTACAAGATCAAACAATAAAACTGAAACAATTACAGTTGATCAATTCTATGAAAGATTAGAAGCAAATTATATTAGAGAAATATCATTCAATGGTGAAAAAGGTGAACCCAATACTAATGTCTTAACTGTCAATGGTATTTATACTAATGAATATATTGGCTCAAACAAAACTACACAATTCACTGTTTCTTTGAACAACAATGATTATGATAAAATTATGACAATTCTTGCTCGTGAAGAAGTCAAGACTGTTAATAATGGTATGGAAGTAATTAATACATTTGATTGGGTTAATTTACTATACACATTATTTATGATTGCTATACCAATTGTTTTAATTATTATTATTTTAAGAAGCAATATGGGTGGCAATGATAAAGCCTTCACTTTTGGTAAATCAAGAGCAACACTTAATAAAAAATCAAATGTTACTTTTAAAGATGTAGCTGGTCTTGATGAAGAAAGACAAGAAATGATGGAAATCGTTGATTTCTTAAAGAATCCACAAAAGTATTTTCAAATGGGTGCAAGAATTCCAAAAGGTATTCTTCTTGTTGGTAGCCCTGGTACAGGTAAAACTTTGATTGCGAAAGCTGTAGCAGGCGAAGCTAATGTTCCATTCTATTCTATTTCTGGTTCAGACTTCGTTGAAATGTTTGTCGGTGTTGGTGCATCACGTGTACGTGATATGTTCAAGAATGCAAAACAAAACTCACCATGTATTATTTTTATCGATGAAATAGATGCTGTTGGTCGTGAAAGAGGTGCAGGTCTTGGTGGTGGTCACGATGAAAGAGANNAACAAACACTTAACCAATTACTTGTTGAAATGGATGGTTTCTCAACTAATTCTGGTGTTATCGTTTTAGCCGCAACCAATCGTGCTGATATTCTAGATCCTGCTCTTTTAAGACCTGGTCGTTTTGACCGTCAAATTGTTGTTCCACTACCTGACTTAAAGGCAAGAGAACAAATTCTTGCGGTACATGCAAGGGGTAAACATATATCACCAAAAGTAAATATGGCTGATATTGCTAAAAGAACTCCAGGCTTTAGTGGTGCTGACTTAGAAAACTTACTTAACGAAGCAGCTCTTTTAGCCGCAAGAGAAAATGCTAAAGAAATTAAGATTTACCACATCGATGAAGCAGTAGACAGAGTTATGATGGGTCCTGCTAAAAAGAGCCGTAAATATTCAGAAAAAGAAAAAGCTGTTGTCGCATATCACGAAGCAGGTCATGCTGTTATTGGTATTAGATTAAAACATGCTCAAAAAGTTCAAAAAGTAACAATCATTCCTCGTGGCGAAGCAGGTGGATATAATTTAATGACACCTGAAGAAGAAACATTCCTTCACACTAAAGAATCATTGGAAGCTGAAATTGTTGGGCTTCTTGGTGGTAGAATCTCTGAAGAATTAATTTTCAAACAAATGACAACTGGTGCTTACAACGATTTCCAAAAAGCAACTCGTATTGCTAGAGCAATGGTTACTGAATATGGTATGAGTTCATTAGGTCCAATTCAATATGAAACTAATACAGGTAGTGTTTTCTTAGG
>DBWT01000053.1:6811-28300 GCA_002309035.1 Caryophanales bacterium UBA1231
AGAAAAATCATTAATTCATGCTATGAATTAGGAAAACAAACACTAATTGAAAACAAATCACTTCTTGATCTTATAGCAAAACACCTAGTTGAAATTGAAACACTTAATAAAGAAGATATTGAAGAATTAGTTAACACTGGTCAACTTGCTTGGTGGGAAAAGAAAAAAGCAAAACTAAATGAAGCAACTCCAGCCCCTGAACAAGAACCAAAAGCTGAATAATTATGCGTCTAGATAAATTTCTAAAAGTTTCAAGAATCATTAAAAGAAGAACTTTAGCCAAAGATGCTGCTGAACAAGAAAGAGTATTTGTCAATAATCTTCCAGCAAAGCCTTCCAAAGATTTAAAAATAGGCGATCATATTACTATCTATTTTGGTAAAAAAATCGTTGAAATAGAAGTTCTTAATTTAAATAATTCAACGAAAATCAAAGATGCAGAATTAATGTATAAATTAATAAAAGAAGAGGAAAAATAAAAACTGGCTTTAACCAGTTTTTATTATTATATATATGATTTATTTAGCATCATCATCACCTAGAAGAAAGGAAATCTTCGAAAAAGCTAATTTAACATTTAAAATCGAAGTAATGCCAACTGAAGAATTCTTCAACAAGGAATTACCACTTGAAGAGGCATTACTAGATATAGCTTATCAAAAGGGTCTTCCCGTATCTAAAAAACATCCTAATGATTTAGTTGTATCAGCAGATACTGTTGTAATCATCAACGATGAAATCTTAGGGAAGCCTAAATCACTTGAAGAAGCAAAGGGAATGTTAAATAAATTAAGTGGCAAATGTCATTTTGTTAAAACATCAGTATGTATGTTTCAAGGAAGTGTGGTAAAACAATTTATTGAAACGACAAAAGTTTATTTTAAAACACTAACAAATGATGATATTGAAACATATCTTAAAGAAGAAAATGTCTTAGATAAAGCAGGTGCTTATGCGATACAATCAAAAATGCAAGTAGTCGATCATATTGTGGGAAGCTACTCTAATGTAATGGGTTTTCCAATAGAGACATTTTTAAAGAATTTATAATGCTGAATTCTAATGCATTTGTATTATTTTAGTAATAATAAAGATACATATAGATATGAAATAACAAAAGAGTAAGAAAATTAAATCTTACTCTTTCTTTCTTTTAATATTTTTTCTAAATCATCTTTTGTGAAGGTATATTCTTTACCGCAGAAATTACAAACAGTATGTGCACCTTCATCTTCTTCGATCATTTCTTGTAAATCTTTTGCATCTAGTGTTTTTAAACCATTTCTAAATCTTGCTTTAGAACATGTACATTTGAATTTTACAGGAACTGTTTCGATGATTTCAAAAGATTCATCGCCAAGCATTTTACCAATTTCTTCGACAGACATCCCTAATTTAAACATATTAGATATTGTTGGAATATCTTTTAGTTTGTTTTCTAAAGCTGTAATCACTTCATCAGATGTATTTGGTAAAAGTTGAATGATGAAACCACCTGCTGAAATGGCACGATTATCTTCACCAACTAATACACCTAAAGAAACCGATGATGGAACTTGTTCAGATACAGATAAATAGTAAGCAAAGTCTTCAGCAAGTTCACCATTAATAATTGGAATTGTTCCAATAAAAGGTTCTTTTAACTTTAAATCTTTGATAACAGATATATATCCCATTGATCCAACAGTTTCTTTAACATTTAATTTTTGTAAATCATTGTATTCAAAATGACAGTATGGATTGTGACAATAGCATCTCATATGACCATGTGCATCTGCCTCAGCCATAATTAAACCAATTGGTCCATCACCTTCAACTTTGACTGTTACTGTCTCTTCAAGTTTTAACATACCACCCATCATTACTGTAAATGCACTAACGCGACCAACAGCAGCAAGCGCACTTGGGTAGTATTTCAAGCGATCACCAATTTCATTTAATGCTTCATCACATCTAACTACATATATTCTTACTTGTTTATCATAAGCTAAAGCTTTTAACAAAACATTATCCATAGTAACTCCTTATTTAAATAAAAACCAAACAAATGTTTGGTTTTATTTTTATTCTTCACCTACTGGTAAATTTGAAATATTGTGGAAGAAATCTTGAACATCATCGATTTCATCAAGCATTCCTTGAAGACGTTCTAATTGAGCAAATTCTTTTTCTTCAGTTAATTCAACATAAGTTTCAGGAACATATGTAACAGTTGCTTCTAAGAATTCAATACCAGGTTTTGCTGCTTCAAGAGCCTCTTTGATTTCGTTGAAATCATCACTCTTACCATAAACAGTAGTAATACCATCTTCTGATTGAATATCTTCAAAATCAACTTCAGCCATCATTAGTGCTTCTAAAGTTTCATCTTCTGAGAAGTTTTCGAAAGAGAAAACTGAATAGTAGTGGAACATATGTCTAACAGAACCACTAACACCTAGTTTACAACCACATTTTGTTAAAGCAATTTTAACAGCTGTCATTGTTCTATTTTCATTATCAGTTAAGCATTCAATCATAATTAAACTATTTGCTGGACCAAATGCTTCATAACGAACAGGATAATATGATTCCATTGAACCACCTTTTGCCTTTTCAATCGCTCTCTTGATTGTATCAGCATTTACTTGTTCTCTTTTGGCTTTTTCTATTTCTCTTTTTAATGCTAAATTAGATTCTGGGTCAGGAACACCACTCTTTGCAGCCATATAGATACTACGGCTATATTTGTTGTTTAGTTTTGATTTTGCTGCAGCGGTTTTTGCCATTGATGCAGCACGAACTTCATGCGCTCTACCCATAAATTAAATCTCCTTTTTCATATTTTTAACGTCTTATTATAGCATAAAAATAACGATATAAAAAGTTATTTGTTCAATTTTTTTATTATTTTCTATTTTGGTTGAAAAAAAGATATAATTATTATATAATTAAATAATATGAAAGGCATAACTTTATGGATACTTACAAAGACTATCAAAGATTTAAAGAAGACAATTTAGAAATATTAAAAATGATAAAAAACAATGGTGAAAATACATATCTTTTAATCGAAGATGTGATTGTTGTTTTAGATTATATTGCTAAAGAAGCTGAAAAAAACACAAAGCTTGAACCAGAATTATATGAAATATTTGATTATGGCTATGCCTTTTTAGCAAACATTTTAGATGAAATTACATATATTAGTCATGATTACTTAGATAATGATGTTCTCATGTTTCGAAAATATGACCGATTAGTTACTTACTGGTTTTACATTCAAGATCTTCAAGGTTTCATTGAATCAGAAATCGAAGATCACAATGTAGAACACTTAAAATCATCAATTAATGAATTAGATCATTTATTAGATGAAATTGATGAAATTTTTAGAAATAGAAAAGATACATCAGAAGAACTATTTAATCACTTTGAAGAAATTATTTCAAAATGTAATCCAGACTTAAAACATAAAGACTCTTTCACAATCTTTTCACTCATTAGAGAGGACTTAGTATTATGATATTAAACAATAATAAATATGCATTAATCAAACAAGAAGAAATCAAAGATATTGAATGCTCAGCATATCTTTTAGAACACGTTAAAACAAAAGCACAAATTGTGATTTTAGAAAATAAAGATCAAAACAAAGCATTCACAATTGGTTTTAAAACACCTGTCAATGATTCTACTGGTGTTTGTCACATTATCGAACACACAGTATTAGCTGGTTCTAAGAAATACCCTGTTAAGGAACCTTTCTTGGAATTAATGAAATCAAGTTTAAATACTTTTTTAAATGCGATGACATATCCAGATAGAACAATTTATCCTGTTTCTAGCTGCAATATGCAAGATTTCAAAAACTTAATGGATATATATCTTGATGCTGTTTTCAACCCATCGATTTATCAAAAAGAAGAAATCTTCATGCAAGAAGGTTGGCACTATGAACTTGAAAATGAAAATGCACCTATCACAATTAATGGTATAGTATACAATGAAATGAAAGGCGCATATTCAACACCTGAAGATTATTTATTCCGCTTAACTAATAGTGCAATTTTTAAAGATACTGAATATAACAATGAATCTGGTGGAGATCCTAAAGATATCCCTAATCTAACTTATAAAAACTTCTTAGATTATCACCAATCACACTACAATCCAACAAATTCAGTAATTGTTCTATATGGTGATATGGATTATAACGAAAGACTTGAATATTTAGACAAAGAATATTTAGGTAAATATGATTATATATCTAATAACTTCAAGATTACAGAACAAACTCCATATAAGGAACTTTATAAAGTAGAAGATAAATATCAATTACCAAAAGGTGTTGAAAACAAAAACAAAACATACTTTTCATATGCATTTGGAATGCCACACAACCTAACTGAAGAAGAATTATCAGCTTTAACAATTATCAATACAGCCCTATTCGAAGTAAATGGAGCACCAGTTAAAGAAGCAATTCTTAATAAAGGTTTAGGTAGTGTTGTATCTTCATACTTTGATCGTGAGCTTTATCAACCTAATTTAGCTATTGTTTTAGAAGAAGCTAATGAAGACCAAGATGAAGAATTCAGAAACACAATTGATGAAGAAATCAAAAAGATCATAAAGAACAAATTAGATCGTAAAACTTTAGAATCTATTATTTCAAAAGCCGAATTTGCCTTTAAAGAAAAGAACTTTGGTAAAGTCTCAAAAGGTATTTATCATGCCTTAACAATCATCAGCAATGTTTTCTACAATCAAAATCCATTTGCTGGTCTAAGTCGTGATGCAATATTTAAATTTCTAAGAGAAAAACTTGATACTAATTATTATGAAGAAATCTTAGAAAAATATATATTAAACAACAAACATAAAGCATTTGTTAAATTAATACCATCTCTTACAAAAAATGATGAAGATGATTTAGCTTTAAAAAATAAACTTGCTCAATATAAAGCCTCTTTAACAGAAAAAGAAATCAAAGAATTAGTTGAAAAAACTAAACATATCATTTCTTATCTTCAAAAAGAAGACACAAAAGAAGAACTTGAAACAATCCCACAATTAAAAACAAGCGATGTTGATTTAAGCGTTGATGATATCAGAAACGAAGAAGAAACAATCGATAATACATTAGTATTAAAACACAATTACGAAACTAATGGTATTGTTTATATTGATTTCAACTTTAAACTTGATAATCTAACA
The DNA here is from genome assembly GCA_002309035.1 of Caryophanales bacterium UBA1231. The sequence goes on from DBWT01000053.1 coordinate 12,011, forward strand.
GAAGATAACTACAAAACATTAGGTTTATTTGGTAATTTCTTATTCATGCTTTCTACTAAAAACATGAAATATGAAGAATTATCAAAAGAAATAGATATTCACATTGGTCGTCTTGGCCAAGGTGTTACAGTTTATCCAAAAACTGATGAAACTTATCTTTCATTTAGATTCAGCGTATTAAAAGAAGAAGTTTCAAATGCTTTAAATATCGTAAAAGATGTTTTCTTAAATACAGAATTTGATGATTTAAAACAAATCAAGAAGTTGATGCAAAACAGAATATCTGAACTTGAATCTAACTTTAATTATAGTGGAAATGTTGTAGCTAGAACATATGCTCTTTCGAAATTCAACAAGAATGCATATATTCAAGACCTAATGACTGGTGTTCGTCATTATGATTTCTTAAAAGAATTAGTTAATGATGAAAACAAATTAAACAATGAATTAAATGTTAATTTAGTTAAAATGTTAAAAACAATTTTCACAATTGACAATTTCACAATTGATTTAACTTGTAATGATGAAACATATCGTGAAGTTCTTCCACTTGTTTTAAAGTTTAAAGAAGTTCTAACAACTAATAAATATGATGGATCATTCACATTTAAGAAAGATAACCAATCAACATTCTTTAAAACACCATTTAATGTTAACTATTGTGCTCTAGCATTCGATGCTGAAAAACCATTGAGTGGCACGCGCTTAGTCGCATCAAAAATTCTAAATACTGATTATTTATGGAAAAAAATCAGAGTTTTGGGTGGTGCATATGGCGCAGGTATTAGCTTGAATGAATATGGTTTAATTCAAATGGCATCATATCGTGATCCTAAATTAGATCAAACATTAAATGTTTATAAAGATATTCCAACATATCTTGAAGAACTAACATTGACACAAGACGATATTAATCGTTATATCATCGGTACTATTGGTGACAATTACTATCCTAAGTCAGTTTCATCTTTAGCATCATTCAGTCATTTGTGTTATAAACTTGGCAAAAACCAAGAAGATTTAGTAAAAGAAAAACAAGAAATCTTAAATACTTCATTAAAAGATATCAAAGCATATATCGATATTTTCAAAGAAAAGCTTCAAAATGCTTCTATAACAATTATTGGTAATGAGGAATCTTTAAAACATGCTGAGTATCATTTTGATGATGAACAAGATTTACTTAAATAGGAGATTATTATGGAAAATCAAATAAAAGATTTATCTGAACAAGAATTAGTGAGACGTGGAAAACTCGAAAACCTTAAAGCCCAAGGAATTGACCCATTTGGTCACAAATTTGTAAGAAGCGATAATTCTAAAACTTTAAAAGATAAATATGCGAACTATTCAAAAGAAGAATTACTTGAAATGAATGTTAAAGCAGCTGTTGCTGGTCGTATTATGACTAAACGTTGTAAAGGCAAAGTTGGTTTCATGCATATTCAAGACCAAGAAGGTCAACTACAAATCTATTTAAGATTTGATGTTTTAGGAGAAGTTGAATACAATCTATATAAAACTTGTGATATTGGTGATATTGTTGGTATTACTGGTGATGTTATGAGAACAGATACTGGTGAATTAACAATTAAAGCTGAACATTACATTCATCTATCAAAAGCTCTTCGTCCACTTCCTGAAAAATTCCATGGTTTGCAAGATAGAGAAGAAGCTAGAAGACATCGCTATGTTGATTTAATCATGAACGAAGACGCGAGAAGAATTGCATACACTAGATGTAAAATCATCAGAGCTATTCAACATTATTTAGATAATTTAGGTTATATTGAAGTTGAAACACCAGTCTTAAATCCAATCTTAGGTGGAGCTGCTGCACGTCCATTTATTACACATCACAATGCGTTAGATATGGATTTCTATCTAAGAATTGCTACTGAACTATACTTAAAACGTTTAATCGTTGGTGGTATGGATGCTGTTTATGAAATAGGTCGTCTATTTAGAAATGAAGGTATGGACTCAACTCATAACCCAGAATTCACAACAGTTGAAGCATATCTTGCGTATGGCGATTTATCAGATATGATGGATTTAGCTGAAGGATTATTTATTCATATCGCAAAAGATATTATTGGTAAAGATACATATGTTTTCAATGGCCATGAAGTAACAATCAAAGGTCCATTCAAGAGAGTTCATATGGTTGATGCTATCAAAGAACAAACAGGTATTGACTTCTTCAAAATTAACGATTTAGCTGAAGCTTTAAAACTTGCTGAAGAACATCATATTGAAGTTCCAAAACATCAAAAATCAATTGGACATATTATCAATTTATTCTTTGAAAAATATGTTGAAGAAACACTAATTCAACCTACTATTCTATATGGTCACCCATTGGATATTTCTCCACTTACTAAGAAGAATCCTGATGATCCTCGTTTTGTTGATCGTTTTGAATTATTTATCGGCGGAAAAGAATTTGGTAATGCCTATACAGAGTTAAATGATCCAATTGATCAAGAAGAAAGATTCTTAAATCAATTAAAAGAAAAAGAACTAGGTAATGATGAAGCTAATGAAATGGATACAGACTTCATCGAAGCACTTGAATATGGTATGCCTCCTACAGGCGGAATTGGTATTGGAATCGATAGATTAGTTATGCTTTTTACTGAAACTGAAAGCATTAGAGATGTTATTCTATTCCCTCATATGCGTAATAAATAATTAATATGAAATTCGAAAATCTAAGGAAGTATTGATTTCCTTAGATTTTTCATTTATCAAAAATAAAAATGTCTTTTTTCTTTACAATGATTATGATTTATAGTATAATAATATAGCAAACATATGGAAGGGTAGCGAAGTGGCTAAACGCGGTGGACTGTAAATCCACTCTCTCCGAGTTCGGTGGTTCGAATCCACTCCCTTCCACCATTTTTTTAATAGGCCATTAGCCAAGCGGTAAGGCAACGGACTTTGACTCCGTCATTCACTAGTTCGAATCTAGTATGGCCTACCATTTTGATAGAGTTGACATTTTACGATGAGTGAAATGTCTTTTTTATTTGTGTTTTAATTTATCTTTTTTTTATTATTTGCTATAATTTTATTAATAGGTGATGTCAATGACAATAAATGAATATTTAGTATTATTAGAAGAAGAGTTAAAATATTTACCAAAAAAGAAACGTAAGCTTTATGTCAATTTGTATTTAAATAGAATGAATACAGAACTTGATAATGGCGTGGAAGAAAACAAAATAACAGCTTCGATGCCTGAACCTTCAGAGCTTGCACAAGATATATACAAACAAGAAGAAATAGATTACGACAAAAGAAAGAAACAACAAGACAAAACCCAAGCAATTTTCACAATGCTTCTAAATGTTTTGATTTTCATTTTGACTGTTAGTGGTTTTATTATCCTTTCAATATATCTTGTATATTCATCAATTAAACTAATACAATTAATTATCTTAGTATCTTCAAAAGAAAAACTTCTTATATCTTTACTTGATATAACAATTATTATTTTCTATCTTACTCTTTTGATATATCTATTTGATCTAGTTGTTTTAATAATTGAATCATCTATTGAAAAAATAGCATTAGGTTTTAATAAAGAAATTCATTTAAAAGATTTCTCACTTGTTTATTTAATCAATAAATTATTTAAAAAAGAACATGTTATGAGAACAATCTTTATTGTTGAGGGTATTCTTTTATTAACCTTTGGTATTACAAATGTTGCTTGTAAAACATATGTTTATCGTGCCTTCTATAAAGAAGCACCAACAGCATATACTAAAGTAATTGAAGAAGAATATATATATAAAACAATTAATGTTGATGTCGATGAAGCAAGAATAAACTTTATTTTAGGTGAAAACTTTAAAGTAGAAGTCTTTTCTGAATTTGAAAGAAACATCAATCTTAAATTAGATAACGATATATTAATAATTACAACAGATGAAATTAAAACATTTGATTTACTTCAGTTATTAAAAGAACCAATTCCTGTTATTAATATATATATTAAAAATGATTCATCAATTAAGTTTTTACTTAATAATGGTATTGTTAGTGTTAATACATTAACTCTTGATAATTTAGATGGTAACATCATGTTAGGTAATATTTTAATTGATAATCTTAAAGTCAACAATGTTAATATTAAAGATAGTCAAAAGACATCAACTAGTATGAAGAATTGTGAAATTAAGGAATTCACATATAGCTCATATAATGGTTCACTCGAATTATTTACTAGTAAAATAGATAATATTTCTATTAGTTGTAATGTTCCAACAATCAATATGGAAGAAAATGAAATCCACAGTATCGATGTAAAAACATATGGCGATTTCACTTCAATTAAAAATATCATCGATGATGCTTCATTTCAAATCGGTACATGCGATCTATTTATAAATGGTGGTGAAATTAAAAATAGCATGGTTATTAAATCATCACTAAAGGGAAATGTTTCAATAGGAAACATTACAGCTCCTGAAATTGTAGTTACAACAGTTGGTGGAGATGTAGTAGGTCGAAATATTAAAAGTGATTTGAAAATTGAAACAGGTAGTAATCTAACATTAAGTAAAATTGAAGGAAATGTTACAGCTAAAGCCTTAGGTAACTTTGTTCAAATCAATGAAATCAAAGGAAGTAATGTGACAATTCAAGCTGAAAGAAGTGAAACAGCAATTAAGTTTGTAAAATGCGATGCATTTAAATACACTGGTGTTAATGCTAAATCAACACTATATTTCATTTTTGCTAAAACACTTAAAGCATATGAACAATATGGAAATCTTCATATTGACAACGACAAATCAATTATAAGTAGCGATGATGATATATCGTTATATAATGAATATTATCAAGAAGTTGAATCAAAAGATATTTCAGCGACTGCGACTGAAAGAGTATATGTTAAGGGGGAATAAGATGTTAAAAGAAAAAGATTTTGAAATATATCAAGCCTTAAAAAAAGAACAAAAAAGACAAATTGAAAATATTGAGTTAATAGCATCTGAAAACTATGTATCTCAAGATGTTTTAAAAGTCGTTGGTTCAATCTTCACTAATAAATATGCTGAAGGCTACCCTCATAAAAGATATTATGGTGGATGTGAAAATGTCGACACAGTTGAAGAACTTGCGATAAATAGATGTTGTAAATTATTCAATGCTAAATATGCTAACGTGCAACCACACTCTGGCTCACAAGCAAATATGGCAGTTTATCGTGCTTTAATAAATAAAGGCGATAAAGTAATGAGTTTATCATTAAGTGATGGTGGACATTTAACACATGGACATCCATTATCATTCTCTGGACAAGATTATGAGATACATCACTACCAAGTAAATTCAATTAGTGGTATAATAGATATGGAATCTTTAGAAAAGGAAGTCAAAAGAATTAAACCACAAATGATTATTGCTGGTGCATCTGCATATCCAAGAACTATTGATTTCAAAGAATTTGGTAGAATCGCACATGAAAATGGTGCCCTACTTTTCGTTGATATGGCACATATCGCAGGGCTAGTTGCTGCTCATCTACATTCAAACCCTGTTGATTATGCTGATGTTGTTACATCAACAACTCATAAAACCTTAAGAGGTCCTCGTGGTGGTATTATCCTAACTAATGATGAGGATATAATTAAAAAGATTAATTCAACAATTTTCCCTGGAACACAAGGTGGTCCATTAATGCATATTATTGCTGGAAAGGCCGTAGCATTCAAAGAAGCACTTGACCAATCATTTGTTGATTATCAAATACAAGTAATAAAAAATGCCAAAGCACTTGCTTTAGCTTTAGAAAAGAGAGGTTTCTGCATTGTCTCTGGTGGAACTGATAACCACCTATTATTAGTAGACGTTAAAAAAACACATGGTATCACAGGAAAGAAAGCAGAAACAATTTTGCATGAAGTTAATATTACATGCAACAAAAACACAATTCCTAATGATACTGAAAAACCTGCTTACTGCAGTGGAATCCGTCTTGGTACACCGGCGATCACCACAAGAGGGATGAAAGAAAAAGAAATGGAAATGATCGCTGAGTTTATAAAGATGGCTTTGGAAGCTAAAGACGATAAAACTCTAGCTCAATTAAAGAAACAAGTCATTGCATTTTCAAAACAATTTTTAGTTAAATTTTAATAAGGAGGACAAAATGGCAAAATTAACTAAAGAAGAAAAGGCTCAAAAGAAAGCCCAAAAGAAAGGTATTGTTAAAGAATTTAAAGAATTTATAGCACGTGGCAATGTTTTAGATATGGCTATTGGTGTTGTAATTGGCGGTGCTTTTTCAGCAATCGTAACATCAGTTGTTAACGTATTATTAAGTGTTTGTATGTGGGCAGTTCCTGGTGGCTTAAAAGGCTTAGTAACTGTTTTACCTGCTGTTAACGATGCACAAAAAGGTATGGATCCAGTTAATGGCTTAGGTCAAAAGTTCGCAGCAGCAGATTTACAAGCTCTTGCTACAGCACAAGCAAATAGCTTATATGATGCAGATGTTGTTAAGAGCAATCCTAACCTAATTGAATCAGTAAAATCAACTATTTTAGGAAAGTATACTTTACATGGAACAAAGTACACATATAATCTATCAGCTGTTATTGACTGGGGAGCAATCATCAACGCAACAATATCATTCATTATTATAGCAATCGTTCTATTTATTATCGTTAAAACTGTTAATAAATTAAGAGAAGCTAAAGAAGAAGTTAAAGCAAAAGCTTTAAAAGAAAATAAAGAAGAAGCCGCTGAAGCAGCTGAATAATAAATAAAAAAACCACTTTTTAAAAGTGGTTTTTCTTTTAATCACAGAAGAAAATAAATTTAAAGACATCTTGAATATTGTTAGATCTAAACAATATTTTATCGCTTGAAAGTCTTGCTGCCCCTGGATAAAACGATGCTTTGTTTGCCAAACTTACTTTTCTGAAATGAATTTCAAGTTCTAAGCTTTTTGGCAAGAAGATTTCATAATCTTTGTTACTTGAACCTTGAAGTTTTTTGATAGCATCGATAGCTGCTTTTTCTAAATCGTCGCGAACACTTTGAGGATGGCGTGAAACGATAGCACCTTCTAAACCTGATTTTGTTGGAACAACAGTAATGTTATTGTTTTCTTCCAAAGCGATATTACATAAAGCTTCATCACCAGAAAGCATAATTACTGGTACTTTCTTTTCCATCGCATAATAAGTGTTAAGATGATATTCACTCATTATTTTACCATTTAATTTAATGTGTGAATGACGAGATAAGTTCAAAGTATGAGCTAGTGGATTTCCGCTTGATCTTGCTGGTGCATGATATCCAACAAAAATAACACCATCATATGATTCATCTAAACCATCCATCATATCACATGGTGAATTACTCCAACCACGAATGATTTTAACATCTGGTTCTAAGTTTTCAATTAAAATGTTTCTTGCTGAATCATGTGCATCGCGAACAACAATTTCATCAACACCGGCTTTTCTTAAACCTCTAATAACAGAATTTACTTCTTCAGTCATGATTCTTCTGAATGTTTCATAATCATCATGGCCACGTTCTGTTTCATCCCAATTAACAATACCACAGCAACCTTCAATATCAGCACTAATAAATATTTTCATTATTTAATCACCTCTTATTATTATCATAACATATTTTAAAAAATAAACAAAATATTTCAATTAATATTTTTACACATTACATCGTTTATTATGAGTCAATTATTTCTTTTAACTTCATTTTGTGATATACTATTAACAAAGAGAAGGTGATATGATGTTTGAACAAATCATCACATATGTTGATATTGGCATGTGGTGCTTGATCCTTTTTGGTATTATTATCGCATTTATGAGAGGCTTTAAAAAAGACTTTAACAATATGATGGCTGTCATCACAATCATTGTTTTATGTTATATCTTTTCACCTATTGTCACAAAAGCTATTATAAATCTCGATGTATCATGGATTTTAAAGGAACCTGGTCCAATTTCATTACTAAGTAAAGTTAAAGAATTATTAGCTGAATCAATAAATATTACTGTTGAAAGTGGTTCAACACTAGATGAATATCTTACAGCAACCGCAATAGCTCTCTTAAATATTCCAGTATACTTGATTCTTCTTTTCAATAGTTTCTTTACCGTTCGATTCTTATTAAGATTAATCTTTAAATTGATACCTATTCCAAAAGGTAAATCATTCCTAGGCCGAGTAGGTGGTGTTTTTCTACAATTAATTACAATGACACTTGTTCTATATTTTGGTTTTGGTTTAATCTTTGGTGTTGAAGGTCTCGTACAAGATGTTGTTGAATATAGTGCATATATCGAAAATGACTCTAATTCAGCACAAGTTTCAGAAACCGATGAGACACTTTCTAAAATTGGTGAGTACATTAAAATCATCGATTCCAAACCATTCTTCAAGATGGTAGCAGTATGTAGTGGACATAACCATAAATTAGAAACATATCTTTTAGGTGACTTATGTAAAATCAAAACAAAAGATGCAACTTTAAATTTAGTTAAAGAAAAAGAAGCATACTTACCACTTGTTCCAACAATCATGGATGCAACAAAGACTGATGATCCAAACAATATCTTAAATATTGTGATTAAAAATAGAGAAATCATTATTAAAACACTTAAGAAAAGTAAACTGTTTGAATTTGCTATGCCACTTTTAGTCGAAGTTGCCGAACAAAAAGTTGAAATTGAAGACATTGATTTTAGTAAATTAAAGACTATCAATTGGTCAAATGAAAAAGAAGATTTATTGAATATCATCGATGAAGTATTAAAAATTCTAAAGGAAGCTAATTTTGATTTTTCTGATTATAAAACAATATTTGCTGATGAAAATTTAAGCAATTACTTAAAACGTATTGGTGCGCAAATTGATAAATCGCACTTAATTAAATCAGTACTATTACCATTTGTTGATTCAAAACTAGAAGGTACTTTAGAAGATTCATTACCTGAAAAACTAAAACCACTTCAAGAAATCTTAGTTTTATCAAAACTTAATTTTGAAAAAGATTTAGAAATTGTAGGTTTTATCTTAAATGATATTTCTAATTTAGGTATTTTAGAAGAAAATAGTACACCTGATTATGTCAATGGCAAAGATTATATTATTGATTTAATCACACAAATATTTAATATATCGATAATAAATGGCAATGAAGAAAAAATCTTAATGGCACTAATCGATTATATTGACTTAGAAGCAAAACTTCAAGAATTATCTATTGAATTAAATAAAGATCAAGTTACTGATTGGCAAAACGAAGTTGAAATCTTAAAGAGAACTCTTTCAACTATTCTAGACATCTTAGCTGAAAAGGATTTAACATTTGAAGATGCTGATATGGCTAATGTTTTCAATGAATTAATAGGTGATCCAAGATTAGAAACGATAATAAAAGATATATGTAGCAGTGAATTATTATCTAATTCTATAATATCTTTAATCGATAAATTGCTTCAAGAATCATCACTACAAGAATTTGAAAGCGACTACTTTGTTCGTCTTTTAAATGGTGAAGAAGAATATAATGCTGATTTAATATCAGATGATTTAATTAGTTTAATTAATCTTATCAAACAAGCAAAAGATTTAGACTTAATGAATATCGATTTTAATGAAGTAGATGATGATACTTTAGATAATATTCAACAATTAGTTATCGATATTAATAATCTTAATTTATTAAAAATCGATAAATTAATTGATTATGTTAATGAGTTATTAAGTAGTCTTGACTATCAAACAAGAGTACTTCCAATGTATGATTACAATAACAATGGAACAAAAGATGAATGGAATGCAGAAATTCCAAGACTATTTAATATTATAAAAGAAGTTAAATCACTTAACTTTGATAATGATACACTTGTAAATAACAGTGAAGCATTAGGTGCTGTTTTAGATCAAATGAAAGAATCATACCTTTTTGGAAACAATACACAACAAGACTTATTATCAAAAGATGATGATATTTTTGATAAATTTATGGTTGAATCACTTATTAAAATGGGTATGATTGGCATTAATGGCTTCATCTCTCAAGCAAAAGCAGAGGCTGCTGATTGGTCAATTTATAACTATACTGAAGAATTAGCAATCATCAGTCAATATGATTTTGAAGTAGAAGCTATTAATCAAAGTGATGAAACAATTAAAGCACTTCAAGGGTCAATGATTATAAAGGATTTCTATGATCTTGCGGGAATCATCAATGATAAAATTAAAGATACAGAAATAGCTTTAGGACCATTTATTGTCATTAAATTAAAAGACCATGTTAATGGTGGTGAACCACTAACACAAGAGGATTTATATGACACAAATTGGGCTGATGAATTGGATGCGATAAACGCATTAATCGACATTCTAAACTCTAATGATGGTAACACTGAAGGGTTCAAAGAAGGCATTGAAAATATGAGTCAAGAGCCTACAGATACATACGCAAAAGAAGCAGCAATAAGTATCAAACAACACCTTCAAGAAACACCATTTGAGGGTATCAGTATTTGGGATTTACTATAAAAAAATAAGAAGGATTAAAACTCCAAAAGGCGGTTTTTAATCCTTTTTTTCATAAAAATAAAGTCATATTTTCATTCAATTATTAAGTTAATTGAGCAGTTAAAAATATGACTTTTTATTATACAATAATTTCCTATTTATTAAAGGCTCATTTTAAAGCCATTTTGAGACTTTTTCGATAATTTGAAAAAGTTTTGCGTCTTATAGGTAATTTCTCTTGAAAAAAATATGGGTTTTGTGGTAAAATAAGGAGTAATCTTATAGAAAGAGGTGCAAATATGCCAAATGTAAGTACAATTATACTAATATTGTCATTAGCAGTTTTAGCAATATTAGTATTATCAACATTGTTTGGTTTCCTTGCGGGTCTAAAAAGGGAAATTAGACTAGTTGTTTTATTCGTAGTTTTACTACTTGTAGTATGGCTACTATTAGGTAACTCAACAGGAAAGATTCTGGATGGGGTACTTTCATCAAGCAATCAAGCTTCGATCAAAAATCTCTTAGGAATAAAAGCAAGCTTTGAGACTTTGAGACAAGCTGTAATGGAATTTCTTAAGGCCAATTTCTCCGATATTAAGGAATTATTGGTAGAAGGCACTAAGACTTATGCATTCGTTAATTCATTGCTTGATTTCGCTGTAAGAGCAGTATTCTTAGTTGCTGGTACAATTGTTGTTTACGTATTGTATTTAGTAATTAGATTATTGACATTCATTTTTGGCGGTATTATTAGACTTTGTACACATAAGAGAAGACAAAGAAAATTAGACAAAAAGCAAGCTAAGATGGATGAAGAAGGTATTGGTGATTCTGTCGTTGCTGTAAAATCTGATGTTTACGACGGCGAAGTTGTCATTACTGTTAGTGAAAATCCACGTAAGGTTTATCGTGGAAGAAGAAGATTCTGGGGTGCTCTTCTTGGTTTATTAAGAGGTGCATTTGTTTGTATTCTTCTTTTAACACCTATTGTTGGTATGCTTTCAATTGTTAAAGAAGTTAAACCTGAAACTGCAAACATGGCAATTGATATGATGGGTTCTGATTCTTCTAAGACAGCAGCTAACACTAATAGTGAAATGGCTAACTGGTTACTTGACTTAGCAGATGCATTTGAAGATTCAACTGTTAATAAAGTATTCAAAGCTCCTGAATATTTCTTCGGTAAACGTTTAGAAGACGTTTTCTTCGATGATATCTTCACTTTGAAAACAGAAACACAAACCATTTATCTACGCGAAGATATTATAACACTTATCAAAGTGGCTAACATTCTTCCAGAAGCATATGTTAAAGGTGCTGATATACCTATTAACATCTGGTTGTTAGATGATGCAAAACAAGACGAACTAATTGATTTACTAAAACAAGTTAAATTGTTCAGTGAAATCATTCCAGTTGGTATTGAATATGCAGGCACATTCCCAGCCGTTAAAGAATTATTAGAAAAGGCTGATCAATCGCTTCAAGGTTTAATCGATGTTGATTGGAAGAAAGATTTACCAATCATCTTTGATGCACTAAGAGAAGCAATGGAACTTGGTAATGTCTTAGAAAACTTCGATCCACTACAAATGGATAGTGATGTTCTAAGAAAAGTATGTGAAAATTTAGGTTCAACTGAATTCATCACAGAATTAATGCCTGTTGTTATTAACTGTGCACTATATGTAAGTGTTGTTGAACAATTCGTTGGTCCATGGGAAAATGGTGAAATTAAGACTGACCACATTTCATGGAAAGAAGAATTATTAAGATTAGTAGACGTATATGAATATGTCCAAGAAATGAATTTAGATTTAGATAGCTTAGATATCGATGCTATCCTTGCAGACGACTCAAAAACTGCTTTAATGGAAGCTGCACTAAAGACATTAGTAACTGGTAAATTATTCTTAGACGTTCTAGTTCCAATTAGTGATGTAGCTAAGGAATACCAATTAGGTCAACTTGACTACAAACAATTCCAAAACTTAATTAAATTAGTTAATTTGGATGGCGAAGATTGGGCAAATGATATGGGTCTATTTGTTGAAATGGCAAAAGCTTTACAACAAATGAATCTATTCAATGAAGAAGACATTGCTCTTGATAATGTTGACGCAATTAGAACATTAGTTTCTAACTTCTTTGACTTAATGATTTTAAGTGATAAAGTTAACGCTACTCAAATCATGATTGGCGACAAACAATTACCACTTAAGACTCTTTTAGTTGAAACAGCATTAAGCCAATTCAAAGTATTCGATACTGACACATTTAAGTTTGAACAATTCACTAATGAAGAAAGAGCTCGTATTGACTGGGCACACGAAAAAGAAGTATTCGTTGGCTTGGTTGATGAATATGCTAAATTTGTTGATCTTGCTAAAGAACATGAACAAACAGTTCTTGAAGCATTTGGCGATATCTTATCATACTTAGATTATGATGAATTCTATGATATCGTTATTGATGCATTAAGTAAAGCTGTTGATTCAGATGTTGCTCTTGCAATCATCCCTCTAGCAATCGACAAATTCATCGTTCCTATTATCGATAAATTCGAAGAAGAAGCTGGTTATGATGACCAAAAAGTTACAGAAGGATTCTCTCAAAAATTACGTGAAAGTGCGTTAAAAGAAGAAATCTTAAGTTTGGTTTACATTATTATGGATGCTAAGCAATTACAAATTGCTAAGATCTTAAATGATGGTTCACTTAATGATGTTCTATTCGGTGCACTAGCATGGATTCCAAAAGAAGATTCAACTGCATACGAAGTCTTCAACGAAGTATCAGAAGTAATCGGTTATCGTCCTGCTGAAGATGAATTAGCAATCAATGATATTATTAACCGTATCTTCAAATCTGCTGTTCTTGATGGTAGAGAAGGTAAAGTAATTCGTATCATTACTGCTGTATATCTAGGCGTACGTTTAACATTAGATGATGTTGAATCAATCGATTATAGTGAAAACGAAAGATTAGCAATCGTTAATGCCATTTCTGCATTAAAACCAATGTTAACTGATCCTGAATTTAGAGTTCTAAATGAAGATGGTCAATTAGACGTTGATTACTTATTATCTTCTGATCACGCTTTACAAGCATTAGAAGGTTTATCTGCATTAATGGATTCTGATTTAATCGCTGTATTATTACCAGAAGTTTACCATCAATATGTTCTTCCAAAAGATATGATACCAGCTGAAATTGTTGATTTAATTTCAATTCAATCTCATTGGTTAGGTATCGAAGAAGGCTTAAATGGTAAAGAATTAGCACACGATATCAAGTCAGTTCTACAAATTGCTGAAATCGCCGTTAAAGATGGTGCAATCGATTACTACAAAGACCAGTCAGTTGATCTAAGTATCGAAAACATCGATGGTGATGTAGCAAAGATTTTTGATTTATTCAAAGATTTGAATTTATTAAAGATGAACCCTGAAAAACTCATGGTTTATGTTTTAAGTAAAATAGGTGTAGAAGTTACTGAAGAAGAACTTAGAGAACTTGATGCTAACTGGCCAAGTGAAATCGAAGTATTAAAACAAGTAACACTTGATATTTTAGAAATTGCTCATAACTCTGATTTAGATACTGTTAATGAAATCAAAGACTTCATCAATGAAATCACTAGCGGTAACACAGAAGTTATCAAAGAAGTCTTCACTCCTGAAAACGTTAATGTTCTAGGTGATTTATTCAAAGATTTAGCTGAATCTAAATTATTGGCTTTAGCAGTATTACCACTACTTAACAAGAATTTAGTTCCTGCTTTAGGCTGTGAAGAATTCACAAAAGAAGATTATTCAATCGAAATGATCCAAGATGACTTCAGAACATTAGGTGATTTAATCCAAGTATTTGCTGATGAAGAAATAGTTGATTTAGCTCTTAACCTAGTTCAAAGAGCTGGTATTATCGGCGGTGAATACGAAGATGTAGCAATCCCTTATGCTAAGAGTGATTTAATTAAAGAAGCTATGAAAGATATCTTCAGCTTGAATTTAATGAACACTCCACAAATTAAGCAATTCTTACTTGATCAAATTAAGAATGTTCTAGGTGATGAACTTGGTGATATCGATGTAAATGATATTGACTTACCTCATGATGCTTCTAAACTTGCAGAAGCAATCGTAAAACTATTAGATGCTGCTTCACTTACTGGTAAATTCGGTACAGTACAACAAGCTATTAATTCAATCAATGATTTAATGGAAAATGGTAACTACCAAGAATTCCTTGATGGTGAATTCCTAAGAGAAGAATTATTAGACGTTGTTGATGCGGTTGATCTAATTTTAGATACAACAATCGTTGGTGTTGTTAAAGATGGCTTAGCTAGCAAAGTTCTTGACGCACTAAGCGGTGTTATTGAAATCAACCCTGATGAATATCAAGGTGATGACTTAATTCATGATGCACACGTTGTTCTTGACATCGTTCGAGATGCATTAAGCGAAGAAGTGTTCCCATTCATCAAAAATGCACTTGAATATTTAGATACACCTCTACACAAAGATGGTGTTGAACCAATGAGAATACCTACTGGTGAAGCTGTCAAAGAACAAATTCATGATATGATTGAAAAAGTATTTGATTTGAATTTAATCAATACTGATTCAGTAAAACAATTTGTTGTTGACAAGCTTGCTGATATAATTCCTGAATTACAAGATACAGATATATCAGTTATTGATTTAAGAGCTGATGGCACTTTAATTGCTGATGCAGTAATTGATTTATTACACGCTGCAAGTGCATTTGAAATTGCTAAAAATGCAGAAGACTTAAAACAATTATTAGAAGATGTTCAAGCTGGCAACATTATGGATATTGTTGATAAAGCTTTAGATTCTGAACGTTTAGGCGACGCTATCACATCTATATTAGATGCTGTTGATGCATTAGTTGATACTACATTAGTTGATGCATTAGATGATGGCTTAGTTGATTTCGTTTTAGGCAAACTTGAAGATACAATCTCTATCAATCCAAATGATTATTTAGGTGATCAATTAAGAGAAGACGTTCATACAGTACTTGATATTGTAAGAAAAGTAGCTGAAAATGAAGCTATGCTTGACTTCTTAGTTGATGCTGCTCGCTATCTAGAAGCATCACCACTTTATAAAGAAGGTTCTGAAGCTCCAGTAATTCCTTATGGCGAAGGTATCGGCGAATTAACTAAAGAAATCATTGAAGACGTATTTAACTTGAATCTACTTAACGCAACATCTGTAAAACAATTTGCAGTTGACAAGTTAAATGAATTAATTCCTGCATTCGATGATGTTGATGTTACTGACATCGACTTAAGAAAAGATGGTGAATTAATCGGTGAAGCTGTTGTTAAATTATTAGATGCTGTTAAAGCTCTTGATTTAATTGATTCACTAGATGACGTTAAAGAACTAATGGATAGAGTAACTAGTGGCGATTTCATCGGTTTAGTTGATGAATTAATCGACAATGATGGCTTACATAGAGCATTAGTGGATGTTTTAGAAGCTGTTGATCTAATCATTGACACTACAATCGTTGACGCATTAGATGATGGTTTAGTTAAAGTAGCAGCTGAAGCTTTAGCTGATTTATTGAATATCGACAGCCAAGAATATACTGGTGAAATGTTAAGAGAAGACATTCACAAAGTTATTGATATGGTTGAAAAGATCATCGATAATGAAGCATTAGTTGACTTCGCTATTGACGCTGCTCGTTATCTAGAAG
>DBWT01000006.1 GCA_002309035.1 Caryophanales bacterium UBA1231
GGAAGAATCGTTTATGGACATAATGCCAAAACAAAAGAAGAACTTATTTTTAATGTTAGAAACAATAATTTTTCTAATTTAGATTACTATGATGCACACCGTGGTAACTTCATTAAAGTGCCAGCCGGAACTATTCATGCACTAGGCAAGAACCTTGTTTTACTTGAAGTCCAACAATCATCGAATCTAACATATCGTTTATATGATTATGACCGCGTTGATAAGAATGGTAAAAAACGTGAACTTCATTTAGATAAAGCGCTAGATGTTATTACTGTTCCTAATAAAGTAGTATTTGATAACACTAATTATTTAGATGGCCGTGATGATTATGTTTTATGGGATAATGAATTCTTTAACATTAAATTAATTAATGTTAGAAGAAAGATTATCTTTAATAATAATGAACATAAATATTTCTTATGTACTGTAGCTTCTGGTTATTTCAAATATGAAGATGAAATTTTAAAGGTCGGTGAAAGCTTTATTATTACAAGTAAAGCATGTGATGAAGAAATTCATGGGAAAGGTAAACTACTAATTGTAGAATCATACAGGTAAGAAAGATGTTTGATTTGAATTCATTAAACTGTGATGTTTTAACGCGTAAGCCAGTTGATTTTGATGAAAGATGGGCTAAATGGTTAAAAGAAGTTCATGATGTCAAAAACAAAGTTGAAATAGTAAACGTTGATACACGTCTTGATGGCTTTGGGAAAATTATAAGTTTTTATTATGATTCTGTTAAGAATGGTAAAATTTATGCTAAATTATATTTAAGATGGGAGCCCTCAAGACCAGTTGTCGTATATTACCATGGACACATGAGTTACATTGATGAAGACCATAATGATTGGCATGCGATGAATTTAGTTAGTGCTGGCTTTAATGTTGTGATGATTGATATGCGATTCCAAAACGGTAAAGCAATTGATAATAATAAATATCGTTTTATGGAATATCCATCAGGTTGTTACAATATTGATGATTTAGAAAATTCTTATACTAAAATATTAGACCAAGATGCTTTAAAGATTTTAGATATCATTAAAGATCGAAATATCTTTAAAGATATAAATGGTACTCCACTTGGGGATATGCCTTTGATGGTCGCTGGACCTAGTCAAGGTGGAGGATTATCATTAATGGTTAGTGCAATGTCTGATTATGATATAGCGTGTTCACTTTCAGATGTACCAAGTGACTGTGGCATTCGTGACCGTATAAAAAATAAAGAAGGTAAACATAGTGTTATAACAGATTTTTTAGTCGATCATCCCGAATTAAAAGATGTAGTACTAAATAATATGGATTATTTTGATGTTATCAATATGGCAGACAAAATCAAATGCCCAGTTATAGCATCAATTGGTACCCTTGATAATGCTTGTCCACCAAAATATTTTTATCAGGCATATAAGAAGATAAAAACTGAAAAGGTATTAGAAGTATATGAAGGATATGGTCATGGTGGATTTGAAGAACTTCATTTGCCAAAGAAAATTGCTTTTGCGAAAAAAATATTAAAATGTGATTATTAGGAGGCCCCGAATATGAAAAGAAAACATAAAGGATTAAAAATATTTTTAGGTATAATTTTATTAATAGTAGTATTTTTTGGAGTTATAAACATTATTCCTCCAAAACATGTAATTGAAGAAAATGTCTTTATCAATACAAAAGATAAAAATAGACCAATGCTTGCGGCTCACCGCGGTGGATCACTTAATAACCCTGAAAATACTTTAAAAGCATATAAGAGTGCTGTAAGTGATTATCATATTGATATTGTGGAATCAGATATTTGGATCACAAAAGATGATAAAATAGTATTCTCTCATGATGGTAATATCGATAGAATGAGTGATGTTAAATTATTTGATACAACTAAAGATAAACATAATATCAGTGATTATACATTAGAAGAATTAAAGATGTTTAATTTTGGTTATGGCTTTAAAGATAAGAGCGGTAATTACCCATATCGTAATTTAGTTTCTGTTGATGACCCTAACAGAAAAGAAATTATAAAAAATAATGATTTACAAATCTTAGAAGTGGAAGAATTATTTGAAGAATTTTATGAATCTAAACCAGATTTATTATTCATTGTGGAAATAAAGGACGAAGGTGAAAAAGGATTTAAGGCCGCAAATGCTTTAGATGATTTATTAACTAATAAATATCCTAATTATAAAAAGAATGTGGTAATTGGTACATTCCATGATGAAATATCTCGTGATTTAAGAGAAAATCATCCAACTTTACTTCGTGGCGCGTCAACTGGTGATGCTCGTGATTTTATCTTAACACAATTATTAAAAGTTAATTTATTTAATGATGCGGATTTTGTATGCTTACAAATCCCTACAGCATATGAACTAAAAGGATTTAATTTAACTCTTGATCGTAAGACTATCATTAATCGTGCCCACAGAAGAAATATTGCCGTGCAATACTGGACTATTAATGAGCGTGAAGAAATGGAACAACTTGCAAAACTTGGTTGTGATTGTATTATGACTGATGACCCAGAATTATTTAATGAGGTATTTGGTAATTAATTATGGAAGAGTCACGAATTAAAGTTCAAAAGACCGCTAAAATTCTTTATATAGTTTCTAAAATTGCGAGAATTGTATTAATGATATCTTGCGTTGCGGTTCTTGTTATGATGATTTTTGGTTTCATATTTCAAGAAGAATTATTAGATGAAATCGAAAGTATTGTCGCAAATGAAAATATCGTTGATATGTTTGAAGATGTTGAAATGTCAGACATTAACCACCGATATTTAATTATTATATCGGGAGTCATCATTCACGTTATAAGTCGTATCGTTAGTTATATTTTTGTTTATGCTTTTGGTAAGATTTTAAAATCAATCGCCGATGGTAATCAACCATTCACCAAAGAAAATTCGAAAAAGATTTTCTATTTATCAATTGCCTTTGTAGTGTATGTTGTAGTTAATCCATTTTTAGCGATTGTCTTAATTTTGTTTGGTATGTTTTTGGCCCATTTAATCAGTTATGGTGCTTATCTTCACAATAAAGCTGAAGAAACAAATCATATTCAAGAAAATATGATTGTGTCTTTTGCGGAAGTTGTTGAAAACAAGAGCGAACAAACAGGACTTCACGTAAAACGTGTAGCGGAGTACTCAAAGGTTTTAGCTAAAAGCCTAGGTTATAGTGAAGAAGAAGCAGAAAAGATTAAGATGGCATCAATGATGCATGATATTGGTAAATTACTTGTTCCAAGTGAAATCTTAGAAAAACCAGCAAGACTAACAGATGAAGAGTTTCAAGAAATCAAAAAACATCCAGGATATGGTGTTAAACTCTTAAAAGATGTTGATGGTGATGTATTACTTCTTGCTCGTCAAAT
>DBWT01000075.1:0-126 GCA_002309035.1 Caryophanales bacterium UBA1231
GTAGGTAAAAAGCAAATGTCAAAAATCCCAGAGTTGAAAGAAAAAGTTCTCAATCAAGCGGCGTCCGCCATGTTAGGTAAATACGTTTGGGAATGTGGAATTGGTCCACAGATGGGATATTCATTC
>DBWT01000075.1:131-373 GCA_002309035.1 Caryophanales bacterium UBA1231
CATGCAACAGCATATTCATTTATTGGTTATCAAACTGCATATATGGCAACAAGATGGAACCCCATATATTGGGATACCGCTTGTCTTGTAGTTAATAGTGGCAGTTTGGAAGAAGATTATGAATATGAAGTGGATGAGTATGAAGATATAAAGAAAAAAGAAAAAGGTACAGATTATGCAAAATTAGCTAAGGCTATTGGAGATATTGTATCAAAAGGTATTGAAGTATCTTTAGTTAATAT
>DBWT01000075.1:395-2162 GCA_002309035.1 Caryophanales bacterium UBA1231
GAAAATAATCGTATCTTATATGGATTAAAGGCGTTAAGTAATATCAATGCTGAAATAATTGATAAGATAAAAGATAATCGCCCTTATGATGGAATTAAAGATTTCATGATTAAAGTTCCATTAAAAAAGACAGCGATGATTAATCTTATCAAAGCAGGTGCTTTTGATGAAGTTGATAAATATTTCAACAATAGGAAAGAAATTATGGTTTATTATATCAATAAGATTAGTGAGCCAAAGAAAAAATTAACATTGGTTAATTTTAATGGATTAATTTTACATGGTTTAGTTCCTAAAGATATGGAATGGTATATTAGAATTTATAACTTCACAAAGTATCTTAAAAAGAATTTGAAATATAAAGATGATTTTAAGTTAGATGAAACATCTATATTTTTCTTAGAAAAATATGCCCCTGAGATTATGGATTGGACAAGAATAGAAAATAATATAGTTTTGTTGAATCAGAAATCTTGGGAAGGATTTTATCAGTCATCAATGAATAAAGTTAGAGAATGGTTACAAGAGAACCAAATGAATTTATTGATACAATATAATGATATGTTATTCATGGAAACATGGGAAAAATATGCGGGAGGCACACAATCTTCTTGGGAAATGGATAGTTTATGTTTTTATCATGGAGAACATGAATTAGAGCATATCAACACACAAAGATATAATATAGCTGATTTTAATAAATTAACATCAGGTGAAGTTGATTACTTCTTTAAAAGAGGTGGTCATCAGATTCCAATATATAAATTACATCGTATAATTGGAACTGTTATATCTAAAAATGATGCACGTCATAGTATATCATTATTAACAACAACTGGTGTAGTAAGTGTTAAATTTACAGGTGATTATTATGCAATGTTTAAACGTCAGATAAGTCAAGTACAAGCTGATGGTACTAAAAAAATTGTAGAAAAAAGTTGGTTTAAAAGAGGAACAAAATTAATGATAACCGGCTTTAGACGTGATGATCAATTTGTAGGTAAAACTTATGCACAAACTCCAGGACATCAATTATATAAAATAACTGACATTGTTGGTAGTGATATTAAATTACAACATGAAAGATATACAACCTCAGGAGTAATAGAAGAAGATGAATACGACGAATAAAAAACACATAGCTATTGCCTTAGAACTAGACATAGACAATAGCTATGATTCTTCTAGTGAATATATTGAAAAAGATTTAAGAAAAGCATTAACCCTACATACAAAAAATTGGTATAAAATATTAGCGATTGTCTCGACAGGAGAAGAAAATGACTGCTTGGCGCGCTGACCAACGTAAAAGTTAAAACGAAGACGGTGATAAATATCAAAGGGCAAACGTTGATAATGATTTTAAGATTAGAATTATATATATTACAAACGAAAAAATGGTGTGGATCGTACCGCGCCATCGCAAGGAGGAAAAATTGAATATGTCAATTACACTTTTCACTACTCATTGCCCCCGCTGTAAGGTTCTTGAGGCAAAATTAAATCAAAAAAATATTGCTTATAATGAAGTAACTGATATGGTAGAGATGGAAAAATTAGGAATTATGTCAGTTCCAACTCTCTGTATTGATGATGACAATGAATACAAATTGCTTAATTTTAAACAAGCAATTGATTGGGTAGGAGGACAGTCTAGTGAAAATCAACATACAGCTTAACAAAAATTTTGTTACAGCTTACAATCGTATGCAAGAAGAATATGGAACAGATATAGCCCGTCTTAATGGTTTTGATGATGGTCAATTA
>DBWT01000075.1:2174-2315 GCA_002309035.1 Caryophanales bacterium UBA1231
TTTATTGATGAAGATACAGTAGCAGATAGCTCAATTGATGGAAACTCTAATGTAAGTCATAAAGACATCGTAACTCTTGAGCGGGAAATGCCTAAACCACATTCTAAACTTCTTGCTTTTAATAAAATATATTATGAAATT
>DBWT01000075.1:2385-2516 GCA_002309035.1 Caryophanales bacterium UBA1231
AAACTTTATCTTCATGATGCAAGTAGCTCCACATTCCGCCATTACTGTTATGCTTATGACCTTAAAGATTTAGCTGAAAGAGGTCTTTATTTTATTGATGGATTAAATGGACAGCCCGCAAAACATCTTAT
>DBWT01000075.1:2599-2727 GCA_002309035.1 Caryophanales bacterium UBA1231
ATTCCTTATATGTATTACTTTTGGAAAAAAGATGTAGATGCAGATTACTTAGGTATTAAAACCTCTGGTCAAGAAAGATACTATGCAGAACAGGCTTTTCAACGTTTTATCTATGCTGTTAATCAGCC
>DBWT01000075.1:2855-3024 GCA_002309035.1 Caryophanales bacterium UBA1231
TTATTGAATTCCAAAAATGGTATATGAAAGTAATGAGCAACATTAGATCAGAAAATATGTTTACATTCCCAGTCTCAACAATTTCACTTCTACGTAAGGAGGGTGATTTCCCGCTTGATTCGTTAGAAGCTTTTGAAGACCCGGAATTTGCTGAATGGGCAATTAAACA
>DBWT01000075.1:3059-3358 GCA_002309035.1 Caryophanales bacterium UBA1231
GTTAATTCACTTAGTAATTGTTGCAGACTTAAATCAGATATTCGTGACCTTGGTTATTTTAATTCTGTAGGTGGAACTGCACTTCAAGTTGGTTCAGTTAAAGTATCTACAATTAATTTAGCTAGAATTGCATTAGATACTAATACAGAATATGAATTCCTCAAAGAACTTGAACATAGAACAATAGTAGATTTAAGAGCATTAGATTGTGTTAGACATATTATAGTTCGAAATGTAGAAAAAGGTTTGTTACCTAATTTTACTTATGAACTTGTAGATTTTGAACATTTATATAATAC
>DBWT01000075.1:3401-3583 GCA_002309035.1 Caryophanales bacterium UBA1231
GATGAATTTGGTAATACTTATTATACTGATGAAGCTTCTGCTTTTGGAAAGAGAATATTTGAAGTAATGCGGGCAACCGCTGATGCTTTTATCCAGGAAATTGGAGCAGATTATTTAGTTAATACAGAGCAAATTCCAGGTGAGAGTGCCGCCGCAAAACTTATGAAGAAAGATAAATTCTT
>DBWT01000011.1 GCA_002309035.1 Caryophanales bacterium UBA1231
AGGAGGCTAATATGTTCGTTAAAGTTATTATTGATAATCCATCAAGTCAAGTTGATATGGAATTTGAATATGAAACTGAACAAAGCATTGAACCAGGGACAAGAGTCATTGTACCTTTTGGTAAAGGTAATATACCAACCTTAGGAATTGTTTTATCACAAAGCTTAAAGAGAACATATCTTGAGCCTCTAAAACAAGTCATTGAAGTTATCGATGATAATCCTGTTATATCAAAAACACAATTGGAAGTATTGCCTTTAATTAGAAATGAAGCAATATGCCCAAAAAGTAGAATCTTAAATATGATGATGCCATCATCATTAAGACTCAAAAAAGAAAAATACATTGTCATTAAAAATTCAAGTCAAATTGATGCTAATTTGCTTGCTTTGTTTGATGGTGCTTTAATCAGCAAATACACCGATAAATTCTTACCTTTCAAAAAACAAATCGATAATTTGGTTAAAGAAGGCTCTTTAGAAATTAGATTGAATGCGGTGGAAAAACACACAAAAAAATATGAAACATATTATGAAATTGAAGATTTCACATATTATTCTTCGAGTCCAAGAAGAATGGAAGTAATGAATCAACTTCAAAATGGACCTTTATCAGAAAGTGAATTAATTAATGATTATGGCTTTTCTAAATATGTTTTAAATGCTTTAGTAAGTGATCATGCGGTTAAGAAACTTCATAAACAAAAATCAAGAATCAATCAAAAATTCTTGAAAGTTAAAGAAGATTATTTCAAACCATCAATGGATTATAACTTTCTTCAATCATCAACAACAAAGGTTATTAAATTTAACCAAGACCCAGATGAAAAAGAATTTGTTTATTATTTACTAAAAGAAAATCCAACATTAAAAGTTGTTTTCTTTGTACCAGAAATCTTAAAGGGTTATGTTATTTCATCTTTCATCAATAAACATTTTGATAAAAGCACTTGTTATTTAAACAACACAATTAATCCTAACATCATGGCAGAATATTTTGAAAGAATCAAAAAAGATGAGTTTGATGTTGTTGTTTCAACACCAATCACAACACTTTGGGATTATGAAAAATTCGATATTGTGGTGATGATGGATGAAGATTCACAAATATATAAGCTTGATCAAAGCCCAAGAATAGATTGTGTCAAAATTATGAAAAGAATCGCTGATTTAAACAATCAACGCTTATTCCTTACAACTTTTTCACTTTCAATGGAAAGATATATTGAAGTTTTAAAATCACATATGGATTATATCGCATATCCTACTTTCCATGAAGCAAAGATGACAGTAGTTGATACAATGAAGGAATTACGTAATTTTGATTATGAAATATTAAACGAAGATGCTAAAAAGAAATTAGATTTATGCATTGAACAAAAGGAAAAAGCTGTTTTAATTATTAATAATAGAAGTTATGCTAAAAACATCTATTGTCGTACTTGTCATAAAACATTAAAGTGTCCTAATTGTCAAGTACCACTAATGTATCAAAAAGAGAAAAATCTATATAAATGTCCAACTTGTTTCTATAAAAAAGAAGCATCTACCTGCCCTATTTGTGGTAAAGAAACAATTACATATACAGGTTTTGGCATGGAACAAGTGATGGATTTTTTAGTAGATAAAGGTTATCGAGCACATTTATTTGATTCTGTCTCAATGGATGATTTAGATGAACTAAATGATTTAATCGATTTGGATAAAATTGATATTGTTGTGACAACAATCAATCAATTTATTTCATTATCTCATCCTAAATTAAAACTTGCATGCTTTGTTGATTTTGATGCTTTCCTTAATAATCCTAGCTTTTCATCATCAGTCAAAAGTTTCAATGCTTTAGAATATGTGAGATGCAAAAGTGATGAAGTTATTATTCAAACAGTTAATCCAATCAATCCAGTCATCGTTCATTTTGTGAAAGATGATGTTGATGGATTCTACATGGAAGAAATCAAAACACGCGAATACTTAAAACTTAAACCAATCTATGATGTTGATCAAATCTTAATCAAAGCACCATATGGTGAAATGTTAAAGATTGCATCTACAATTAAAAAGACAATAATGAGTTTACTAACTAACACTTATGTTGTTGGTCCAAGCTATAACTACAAAGAACAAAAAGCTCAATTGATTGTAAAAACACAAGATAAAAGAGCAAGTAATGTTTATTTAAGAATTTATGAAATGTACCAAAATAGTAATGTCATGTTAATTTTCGATCGAAATCGTGATATTTACGGATAGGAGAAAAGATGGAAAGAATTGTTTTTATGGGCACACCAGCCTTTTCAGCAAGAATCTTAGAAGATTTGATAAATGCTAAATACAATATTGTTGGTGTTGTCACTCAACCAGATCGAGTTGTTGGAAGAAAACAACAAATAGAATTTAGTGAAGTCAAAAAGGTTGCTTTAAAGTATCAAATACCTGTTCTACAACCTAACAGAATAAAAAAAGAATATCAACCTATTCTTGATTTAAAACCAGATGTTATCATTACAGCAGCATTTGGTCAAATTGTTGGTGTTGAACTTTTAGAAGCACCTAAATTTAAAGCAATCAACATTCATGCATCGCTTCTACCTAAATATCGTGGTGGTGCTCCTATTCAAAGATCAATCGAAAATGGCGATAAAGAAACAGGCATTACGATTATGTATATGGAAAAAGGCATGGATACTGGTGATATCTTATATCAAGAAAAACTTGCCATTTCCAATGATGATACATCAACAACACTTTTTGAAAAGCTTAGCGTTTTAGGATCACAAATGATTTTGGCCTTTCTTCCAAAACTATTCAAAGGTGATGTTAAACCAATAAAACAAAATGAAAATGAAGTAACATATGCTTACAATTTAACAAAAGAAGAAGAACATATAACATTTAATGATAATGCTTATCATATATATAATAAGGTAAGATCTTTAAATGATACACCAGGAGCATATTTTTATTTCAAAGGTTTTGAACAAGAACAATTCCGCATTAAAATTATTGAATGTGAACCAGTTGATATCATTCATAATTTAAATGTGGGTGAAATCTTACAAATCAATAAAAAAGACTTTTTAATGGCATGTATGGATAATACAGCATTAAAAATCACAAAAGTTAAACCTAATGGTAAAGCAGAAATGACATCTTTAGCTTTTATCAATGGGGGAATGAAAAAATATCTAGGAGGTAACTAATGGAACCTAAATTATTTTATTCAAGAGAAGAAATGTTTGAGCTTAACAAACAAGCACTTTTATCACGTGGCGTAACAATTGAAGAAATTGCTGAAATCAGCTATCATCAACAAACAAAATACGATAAGGAAGTTAAAATGAGTGAATGTATCGAAAGTGTTGAAAAGATTCTTTCTTTAAGAGATGTTTTCCATATTTTACAATTAGGTGTTGAAATTGATCGCTTAACTGAAGAACATCAATTCAAAGGGCCAATTCAAGACATCATGCGTTATGATTTAGGTGTTTTCGGTGTTGATGAAATATTAGGTCTTGACCTTGCTAAATTGTATGGAATTATTGGTGTTACAAACTTTGGCGATATCGATGTCAATAAGATTGGTGTTGTAGCAAGACTTAATGATGAAGGCAAAGATGTAACAAAACGTTGTCATACTTTTTTAGATGATATCGTTGGTTCGATTGCAGCAGCAGCATCAACAAGAGTTGCACAAATCATTAGCGAGAACAAAACAAATAAAGACCATGAATAAAATCGAAAAGCAATCAACACTTAAAGTTAAATTTACATCTTATACTCATGATGGTTTAGGGGTTGCTAAAGTCAATGGATTCAATAAATTTAATGAAGAATTAATCAATTTTCCATTCTTTGTTGAAAA
Source organism: Caryophanales bacterium UBA1231 (assembly GCA_002309035.1). The sequence goes on from DBWT01000011.1 coordinate 3,865, forward strand.
TGCATTAATAAATGAAGAAGGCATTATTGAAATAACAGAGGTTCATAAAACATTTGGTTTAGGCAAAATCAAAAAACTTTTTCCTGATAAACTTTCTAAGGAAAGAGTCGACCCTAAATGCCTAATATATGATGAATGTGGTGGATGCCACCTTCTTCATATGTCATATGATGCCCAACTTTCCTTTAAAAAGCAAAGAGTAATTGATGCTTTTAAAAAGATTGGGGGCTTTGAAAACCCTCAAGTTTTAGATCCAATTAAATCTGTTAATCAATTTCATTATCGTAATAAAGTACAAATCCCTTTTGGTTTTGTAAATAAGAAAACAGTATGTGGCTTTTATAAAAGAGAATCACATGACATCATACCACTTGATAGTTGTCTTCTTCAATCAGAATTAACAACAAATATTGTGAAATTCATTAAGAATATTTGTAATGAACTGATGATTAAAGGCTATGATGAAAGTACTAATACAGGTGATATTAAACATGTTCTTTTAAAAGAATCAACAAAGAATAATGAAATTATGCTTACATTAGTAACAAAAGAAAAACAAATCAAGAATCTTGATTTGCTAGTAAAAAAGATAGTAGATAAATTTCCTAATGTTACATCGGTTATTCAAAATATCAATAAAGAAAAAACCAATGTTATTTTAGGCGATACTAATGTTCTACTTTTTGGAAAAAACTATATTGTTGATGAAATATTAGGTCATGATTTTTTAATTGGACCAATGTCATTTTTCCAAGTCAACACTAAAACAACATCATTACTTTACCAAACAGCAATCAATCTAGGACATTTTTTGAAAAATGAAGTAGTAATTGATGCTTATTCAGGTATAGGCACAATTGGTATTTGTTTAAGTGATAAAGTCAAAGAAGTATATCAAGTAGAGATTGTTGAAGAAGCATGGAAACTATCAAAAGAAAATATTAAATTAAACAATGTTGAAAACATCCATACTTTTAACAATGATGCTGTAAAACAAATTGAAATATGGAAAAAAGAAAATAAACAAATTGACTCAATCATTGTTGATCCACCAAGAAAAGGCCTTGATGTTAAACTCATGGATGCAATCTTTGCCATGAATATTAAAAAAATAGTTTATATTTCTTGTGATGTATCAACAATGGCAAGAGATATTAAATATCTATCATCACTAGATTATTCATTTGATGTTATCCAACCTGTTGATATGTTTCCTAATACATTACA
>DBWT01000010.1 GCA_002309035.1 Caryophanales bacterium UBA1231
CTATACTCTGGGTCTTAAATACTAAGATGTTTTATTTCTCGCGTGCTCGTGCTTCGGCTTCTTTTGCTTTGAATTCAGCAATTTTACCGTCAGGAATATTAACAGTTACATCTTCAGTAGAAATTTCAAGTTCTAAATGAGCATTAACTTTGAATGTATAAATCTTAGCATTAACATCTAAATTAATCTTAATTGATTTAACACCATCAACTTCAATAACTAATTTAATTTCATTTAGTGAAACCATACCATAAATTGAAGCTAATTCTTCACTACCAAATTCACCACCTGAAACTAATCCTGCGATTGGAACTAAGTAGTCTTCAAGATTTTCATCATTGATTACAAATTCAAGAGAAACTTTTGAACCAGTTTGTACAGCTTTTGGAGCAGGAAGTTGTTCTTTAATCATATTGATAACTTGTGCAATAGCTTCTTTATCGATTGAGCCAATCATTTTTTTAAGATCAACTTCATCTTCTTCACCAGGTTCAGGTAATTCACCTTTAGAATATTCAAAATCTTCTTCAGTTTCGCCAGTCCATCCACCTTCTTCTTCAAAAACAGGAGTCTTTAAATGTGCACCCATTTCTAAAGCTTTTACGTAGATTTCAGCTAATAAGAATTCAACACCGTTTAATTTGATAACAGCATTACCAGCAATTTCAGCTGTGTCTAAGCGTGAGAAGTCAGCAATTTTTGCTGCTCCATCAATTGAGCCAGAAATAGTTTGTTTTTCAGCAAAATATTCTTTTGATAAATCAGTAAATTCACCACTAATAGCAGCATGAATTTTAGCTTGGTTAAGCTTATCTTCACTAGCGTCTTTTAAAATTGTTTCAACAGTTGTTTGAACTGCATCATATGCAGCATCATTTGAAATTGCGACTGGTTCTGGTTCTTTTTCAGTATCACCTTTTTTACCACATGATGCAACTAAAAATAATGCGAACATTAAAACAACTATAGATAAAAATATATTTCTTTTCTTCATGTATATATAAACCTCCATTTACTCTTTTATTATACATCAAATCTTTTTTTTAAGCAAGTAAAAGTGAAAAATTATTAATGATTTACACTTTCTAGTCTATTAAAGCAAGTGTATCATCGAGATTATTCTTTCCCGATAATATCATTAATTGATATAATCCGAGTTTAGCCTCTTTAAGATTGATCTTCGATAAATCAACTTCACTCTTTTTTACTTTCCCATGATCGAAAGTTATTTCATAATAATCTTCAATAATATAAGGGATTGTTAAAGTAATCTTTTCTTCTTTTGAAAGTTCAAGCATTAAATCATACAAGTCTTTAAAAGTGTAACCTTCATCTTGTAATGTAAGTCCAGATGAGCATAAAACAACATTGCTATCTTCAAAAATAACCTTTAAACCATTTTCTTCATGAAGTGGATCTTCTTCGATTGATGATTTAAACCAAAATGATTCATCAATAATAAGTTTTGTCTTTAATGTTTTAGCAGTCTTTGGTGAACAAACAATTGTAAAACTATCGAGTGGATAGAATGTTTCTGATGCATAATCAAATAAATCATCATATGTTAGATGAAGTTTCATCATTAAACTTGTTCCTGATATATGCATGCTTTCAATTTCATATTCTTTAAATAAGAATACATCGATGACATCAGTTAATTTTCTCATAAATATCTCCTAATTGTTTTCTTCAAGTTTTTCAAACTTCTTATATTTTTTATTGATTTCAATTTCAAATGTCGCAATCTTATTTTTGATTGAAGCAATTCTTGAATTGATAATTTCTGATGCGGTTGTTTCTATTTTTTTAGCTGATGATTGAATCTTTTGTGCTTCGTTAACAATTTCTTCAACCTTTCTTTCAAGTGTATCTAATGGATTTTCTAAATATTTTGTTTTTAATTCTTCAAATTCTTCTTGAAGATCAAGTTTGTTTTTAATCATTAGTTCTTGAACTTTTTGATTTTTAATTGCTTCAGCAAATTTCATTGAAAGCGAAGTAATCATATTTAAGAATACCATCATATAATTAGGTCTAACAACGTACATATCTGGATAATCTTTTACACGATAAATTGGTGATTTTGCTTCGTTGTCAAATTCAAGATTAGAAACAAGTAATGCATACTTCAATTCTTTCTTATTGCGGTTTTCATCTAGACGTTTGAAATAATCGCGGTCCTTTTTCTTTTGTTTTGATGTTGGATCTTCATCTTTCATTTCAAGGCATACTGATGAAATTGGTGAACCTGTATGTGTTTCATCATAGTAAACTTTAAAAATGTAATCTGCTTTTGTGCCATTTTCTTCATCTTCGGCTTTGACTGATTTGTTGTCTTTTTCCCAAGTACAATTATAAAAGCCATTTTCCATGTAGCTTTCAGCTTCACGATTACAATACTTTTCAAGCGATTCGCCGATTAATTTAACACTTAGTGAACTCTTTTGATAAGTCAATTGTTCTTTTTCTCTTGTTAAATCGCTGATTGTTTTATTTAAAGCTTCTTTTTCTTCTGAATGTTTTTTGATTAATTCTTGTTGTTCTTTTAAATATTTAAGTTCAGCTTCTTTTGAAGCATTTTCTTTTAAGTCTTCTAGTTCTTTTTCTTTAAGCTTTAATTCATTTGCATATTGAGTATTTGCATCTTTGATTTTGTCTTCAAGATTTCTCTTAATTTCATTTTCTTTTTGAAGTCTTTCATTAAATGCTTGTTCTTGTTGATTTAATTTTGCTTGAAGTTCTAAATTGAAAAGTTCTTTTTGACGATTCAATTCTAGTTCCATAGCTTTTTGATATTCTTTGTCTTTAGCATTTTTAATAGCTTCGCTGATTTTTGAAGTATCAACATTGACAACTTCCATTAAATCAATGATATCACCTTTAGAAGCATCTTCTAGAATTTCTAATTTATTTTGATCAATAATTCTAACTTGTACTTTTTTCATAGCTTTTATCCTCTTTAATCAATTATATCATTTTTTTATAAAATATTCATTTAAATTGTCTTTTAAAATAAAAAGAGTTTTAAGCATTAAACTTAAAACTTTTTTATGATTCACTTACTTCAGTAACTGGTTTTTGATCTATTGATTTAAAATCATAGTCGAGTGTTTCTTCTTTGACTTTTGTTGACAGCATTATTAAAGCAATCAAATTAGGGATTGCCATAAGGGCGTTTGCGACATCAGCAATTGTCCAAATAACTCCTACCCTTAAAAAAGAACCTAAGAAAACCATTAAGATGTAGACTGCTAAATATAATCTCGATGCGATAGCATTATTGTTTGTTAAATATGCTATACATTTCATACCATAAAGATTCCAACCAATAATTGTGGTGAATGCGAAAAAGACAATACAAAGAAGTAATAATAAACTACTAATTGTCATATTGAAGCCTAAACCATTTTTGAAAGCAAAGAGGGTAATATTGATACCTTCTAAACCTTGTGAATAAGCATTAGTAACTGTCACAACTAAACCTGTCATAAGACAAATAACAATTGTCACAATCATTCCGCCCATCGAAATTAAGCCTTGTTTTACTGGATCATTGGTTTTACCTGAAGCTAAAGCAATAGGTGTAGAACCTAAACCAGCTTCGTTTGCGAAAATACCTTTAGAAACCCCAGATGTAATGGCCTTTGTAATGACATAACCCATTGTTCCACCAAGTGCTGCTTTTGTATTGAAAGCTAATCTAAAGATTTCTTTAAAAGCAAATGGAATATGACGAATATTAATAAAGATAATCAACATGCAAATAAGAACATATAAAGCCGCCATAATAGGAACAATATATTCACAAACTTTAGATATTCTCTTAATACCACCAATTAAAACTAATGTTACAAGAATAGTTAAAATAACACCTACAATGATTGCTACTAAACTAATTTGATGTCCAAAAAGGGAAAAAGTCTTAACAGTACCGATTAATCCAACAAATGAATCAGTAATACCATTTGATTGTGTCATTGTGCCAATACCAAGGATTGCGGCTATGGCACCAAATAAAGCAAATGCTTTAGCGAGTGGTATCCATTTATTGCCAAGACCATATTCAATATAAGCATATGGACCGCCAATAATCTTACCCTCTTCAGTTACTTTTCGGTATTTAACAGCTAAAAAGCCTTCAGCATATTTTGTTGATAAACCTAGTAAAGATACAATAATCATCCAAAATAAAGCACCAGCACCGCCAATCGCAAGAGCAGATGCAACACCAATAATATTGCCTGTACCAATGGTTGCTGAAAGAGAAATACAAAGAGCACCAAATGTTGATACTTCGCCACTACCTTGTGAATTATCTTTCACCATAAGCTTCAAAGCTTTACCGGTTTTACGAAATTGAATACCTCTCAATTTAATTGTCAATAATACGCCTGTAAAAAAGATTAAAACGATTATTGGATAATACCAATACTTTTCTAACCATTCCATAATAATAGACCTCAAACATAGAGATTATACCATTTTTTATTTAGAAATAAAAATAAATGGCTATTATTTTAGAATAAAAAAAGAGTTTCAACTTAAAAACTCTAAATTGAAACTCATGATTTTAAAATCGTTAATTATTCTTTTGGTTCTTCAGCTTCTTCTTTTACTTCTTCAACTTCAGCTTCTTTTACTTCTTCAACTTCAGCTTCTTTTGGTTCTTCTTTAGCTTCAGCATGTTCTTCCACTAATTTATCACAATTAATGTAATGCATTACTAAAGTAATAATTAAAGCAATGATTGCTGCAGCAGTAATAAACTTATAAAGGTTAGCTGTGATTGAAACAGAAATTTGAGGCATTGTGAATCCATCAATGATAGTTTCTAAATTCTTAAGAGGTTCTAATAAACCTTTAACTAGCCATACACCGCTCCAAACTGATGCAACTGTTACTACAACAAATAAGAAACCCCAAATAGCTGCAGCTAGTGCATGACCTTTGTGATAATGACCTTCTTCAAATGTTGCATATTTAACATTCTTTAATGTCTTTCCAAATGATGAATAGAAACCAATTGTGATAGCAAGTTCACCACCTAGGAATAGAGCAGCTAATAAGAAGACTTTCTTAACATCTAAGAATCCTTGTAGAACTGTACGATATTTTTCTTCGATATCCATTGAATCAATCATACCTTGATTGATAATGCTGAATGCGATGAAAATTAAAATACATCCAAAAATAGCAATCGCTAATCCGATAATTGAAAGAATTAATTTAACTTTTAATGTCTTTCTAGCACCTTCTAAAGCACTAGCTTTTGATGCATCATCTTTTTTAACAATAAGCATAATTGCGAAAATCGCAAAGAAAATAGTAAAGATATGTCCTAATGCGAAACCTAAAATACTAAATTCTTTATTAATAATTGTAATGATTGCATCAGCAACGATTGATGCAACAAGTAAACAAGCTACAACAATCACAAAAGGTGATGATAATAACTTCTTCGTATTTTGTCTAACTTCTTCTTTATTCATATTTATTTCCTTTCTATTTTGACTCTGTAATTAACACTATCTATTAAGTGTTTCAAGTACTCTTTGTCTGTACATATCGTTTTGCCATCAACATCTGATAACTTAGCTACTGGTTTACCATTAACATATTGTAATTTAATAACAATGTTTAATGGTTCAACATCAGTATCATTAGAACAAAACGTTCCGATTCCAAAAGTTACATGACATTTATCTTTAAAGTATTGATAAATTTCTTCAGCACGATCAAAATTAAGACTATCACTAAACAAAAGTGTTTTATCTTTTGGATTGATACCTAAATCATGATAATGCTTTAAGACCTTGTCACCCCAAATGAATGGGTCTCCAGAATCGTGTCTTAGACCTGTATATGTTGATGCTTGAAGATAATCAAAATCAAGCAAGAACAAATCAGTTGTTAGTGTGTCAGTTAAAGCTGTTCCATTGTCGCCATTATATTCAGCGAACCAGTCTTTCATCGCATAATAATTAGTATATGCAAGTGGTATTTTTGAAATACCTTGATACATTTGCACAAATTCGTGAGCATATGTACCAATTGGCTTAACATCATATTTATATGCTAGATAAACATTTGATGTACCGACACAGTGTTTTGTTGTGATGAGTTTCTTAAGCATTTCTTCGAACCATTCACGAGACAATCTTCGACGACAACCAAATTCAGCAAAGCTAAATGTGTATTTACCATTTTCAAAATCTTTGATTTTTTTGTCTAAACGTCTTCTTGCAGATTGTAATAATTCATCATAATTATATTTCATACGGAAATATACTTCATTGATAATTTCAAGCAAATATATTTCAAACTGCATTGCACTAAAAAGTGGTCCATGAATCTTAACTTCTAACACACCATCATTAAGGCTTGTCTCAACATAGTCTCTTAACGGATGCCAAAGTCTCAAAAATTCAACATAGTCATCTTTAATAAATCTGATTGATGATAAATATTTGAGTTCATCTTGTTTAAATTTTAGTGTACATAAGTGGTCAATTTGTTCATTAATTTCTTTGAACATTTCTTCACTAAACACAATGCCTTCATTTCGACAGAAAAATGAATACTCACCGATTAAATCAGTGTGTTTATGAAACATAACTTGATTCATATTGAATTTATACAAATCCGTATCAAGAAGTGATTGAATGATTGGCTTTAAAAGCATATGAACACCACCAACTTTCACCTTTCTATTTTATCATAAAATGCATAAAATATCAAGAAAACATATAAGTATTCAGAAAGTAAAAAAGTGATTTGAACAACAAATCACTTTCTAAACAATCCAAAGAATTGTTAAACTTGCTAATAGAACAACAATACTAATTATAAATCCATATTTAATAAATGTTAAAAATGTAAATTTAACATCATATTTATTAATTAAATCAGTGAACATAATCCCTGCTAAAGCTCCAATTGGTGTTAAGAAAGCACCAATATTAGATCCGATTATTGAAGCATATGTTGCTTTTAAATACATCACTCCACTGTAGTTTGCTGTAATCGACGAATACATCATACTCATTGGAATATTGTTAATAACGTTAGATGCTAAATATGAACTTATACCTACTTTAAATAAATAGCCTCTTCCACTTAAGATATTACTTAATTCTTTTGTGAAACCATGATATTCAAGACTTGAAACAATAACAAACATTGAAAGAATAAATGGTATTAATTGATATGGTAATCTCTTTAGTGTGTTTAAGAAATTCTTAAAATCATGTTTAATTATACCTTTGATGATTAAATAAGTAATCAATAATCCAGCAGCAATCAATGCGATAAGCCACATGCCTAAATTAAGGTAATTGGAAATAATTAAGAAAACCAAACATGAAATCAAAACTATTAGACCAATAGTTAAATCTAATTTACTTTCAATGTTGTATTCTTCATCGTTTTTTTCAATTGGTACTTTAAAGGCTTTTCTAAACAATAATAGGATCAAGCCAAACTCAATTATTCCAGCCACAATTGTAGGTAGCACCATTACTTTTAAATAAGCTAAAAAAGTAATATTTGCTGATGTTGCTAAATAAATATTAGTAGGATTACCAATTATTAAAATCATTGAATAAGTGTTTGCTGCAGCAAATTCCCCAATTAAATAAGGGATTGGATTAATATTAGCTGCCTTACAAAACATACAAATAAATGGTGTTAGTGTTAAAATAACAATATCATTTGATGTGAATATTGTAACAATAGATGAAAACACATAAATCGCTAAAAAGATTGATATTTGCTTATTTTTAGCCCTTTTTAAAGCAACTAAAGCAAGATGTTTAAATAATCCCAATTCATCTAAAAAGATAGAGAGAAATGTCATTGAGAAAAATAAAATCAATATTTTAATTGGATTAATTGTTGATCCGTTAAATAGTGCTGTTGATACATGTTTAAATGGAACTATTCCAAGTACAAGAAGTAAAATAGCGCCAAGTAATGCAATAATCCAATACAAGCTTATTGTTTTATTTTTAATTGTTATTTTCGGAAAGAAAATAATTGATAAAGTTATCAATAAAAAACAACATATGGAAATTATAATACAAGCAATCATATTCGCCTCACAATTTCCATATTTTATTACTTTTTAAAAATATTGTAAACAAAAACACAAGATTTTCTCTTGTGTTTATTTTAAATGTCTTTTATAAAAATTTACCATTTTAGGATTGATTTCATCAACATTGATAATTGTCATACAATCACAACTATTAAAATCATAATCGATGTAACCATTAGTACTAACTTTAACACCAAACTTAATGTAGGCTTTTAAAAGAGCGGGTAATTGATTGTATGCTTCATCATCACTATAGTTATCAATATCTAGATGTGATGGATATGAAAAACTATTATGTGTTGATAAAATGTTGTAATCTTGGAATATGAGATTTTTGTTTAAATAAGCAAGTGTCATATTATGAACGGAAGGATCAACGCCATGAAGGCTACAAGTACCAAAAATATATTTACAGTTTTTGATTCTGATGTATTCAAAGATACCTGCCCATAAAAGATTGATGACTGCACCAGTTCGATAATCGCCATGAACGACAGCACGACCTAATTCTAAAATCTCAAAATCACCTTTTTTCATTTCAGAAATATCAAATTCAGCCTCGCTTATGAAACGATTATTTCCTACAGTTTCTTTTGTGGAAAGTCGATATGTTCCAACAATTAGATGATTTTCCATATCTTCCACAATAACAGAATCAGATGTGGCATCATGTCCATCATCATCAATTCCCTCAATTGGAAGTTCAGGATTAAAATCTCTTAACAAATATTGATATCTTAACTTTTGAATATCTTTCAACTCATTTGGGTTGTTATGATCTAACATTCTTAAATTAAATTTACCACTGTTATAACTGAACATTATGCCTCCTCCTCTAATTATTTATCTAATTCATTGTATTTTTTTGAGCTTCCATAAGCCTTTTCAACTGGATATTTGAGCTCATTTTTTGTCATTTTTTCATTGATAATTTCGTCTACATCGAGCCCTAATTTATTCACTAAATCAAAACAATAGACTAAGACATCAGCTAATTCTTCTTTTACATGATTCAAATCGTATTCTTCATTATTCCATTGAAAACACTCTAATAGCTCTGCTGCTTCGATGGAGATTGATTTAGCAAGATTAGATGGTGAATGGAATTGTTCCCAATTGCGGTCTTTTGTAAATTTAATAATTCTATCGATTGTTTCTTGTTTCATAATTTACCTACATAAGAATGAATTTCATCACAACTGGATTGTGGTCTGAATAAACAAAATCAGTTTGTACATTTTCTAAACTATTAACTTGAACATTAGCTGAAACTAAAAAACCATCAACGATAATAGTGAAATTACCTGCTTTATATGGAATATCACAGTTACGACAAGTTGGTAATAATTCATCATTATTGTATTCTATGCAGCGTTTAATACCCATATATTCAGCTAAAATAGCATATGGGAATGGTTGAGCCCAGCCTAAAGATGAAACATCATTTCTACCATTAATCTTTTCAACAGAATCACCAGTAAAGTCATGGTTGAAATCACCACCACAAATACAATAGTTTCCTGCATCATATTCTTCTTGCATATCACCAAAAAGCATACGCATTTGACCTTCACGAATTGCATCATCATTACCGTAAGCTGAAAGATGGGCATTGTATATTACTAAATATTTGCCATTGCTTGTTGGAATTTTAGTTTTAGAATAACAACGGTCCAAATCTAAAAACTTCGAAAAGCTTGTAGAGATAGGAAGACTACGTCTAATAGCTGATTTGATAGGGAATCTACTTAGTGTTTCAATACCACTTTTAGATGCTCCATGTGGTTGTGAAAAAGGATACATCAAGAATGCTGAATGATAGTTGACAGCAAAATCATATGAATAATTTTCAAAATATGGATTGATAATATCTCTTTGATCAGTATGATAACTACGTGTTGAATCAAAGTCAATTTCTTGAATTACGACAAAATCAGGATTGAAGGAAGTAATCTTCTGCATACCTTGATTAATACAATCAATTACTGATTCTTTGCTTTTAGCCCAAGATTCTTTACCACCATCCATGAAGAATGTGAAATCTGGTGTATAAGCTCCAAAGCCAATATTTTGTGTAACAATTGTATATTCAGTATAAAGATTAACATTACCCGTTTCTTCGTAACTAGCTCTTTGATTAACATCTAATACTTGATTATCAGGTATTCTTGAATAGCTAATAATAACATATAGTAAATATCCTGTTGCAATCAATATTACTGAAACAAACGTGATGATGACAACTCGCAAAGTAATACCAAGCCATCTTGGCATACGTTTCTTTTGACGAATTAATTCTTCATCAGCACTTTCTTGGGGAATTTGTTTTTCTTTTGCCATATTTTACTCCTACGCCCATGTACCATTTTTAAATATTGTTACTAATTTATCATCATATGTTAATGCTTTAATTTCAAGATCGGCACTTCCAATCATGAAATCGATGTGAATCATTGAATCATTTAAGCCAACGGCTTTCTTTTCTTCTTCGCTCATGTTTTCAAAACCATCGATTGCATCGTCAAAACCAGCACCTAAAGCTAAATGACAACATGCATTTTCATCATATAAAGTATTAAAGAACAATATACCTGTTTGATTAACTGGTGAATCAAATGGAACAAGTGCTACTTCGCCAAGACGTGATGCACCTTCATCCATATTAACAAGTTCAGTTAAAATCTTCTTAGCAGTTTCATCACCTAAGATTTCAACAACTTTTCCTTCTTTAAATTTAAAACCAAAATCTTTAATGACTGTTCCATAAAGTGATAATGGTTTTGTCGCATAAACTACACCTTCAGCTGTCTTTGGATCAGGTGATGTATAGCATTCTTCTGTTGGCATATTAGGATCATAAACTACACCATCAATTGTAGAAATAGAACCACCATGGAATAGTGTTTTACCAGTTAAAGAAATCTTAAAGTCTGTTCCATTACTACTTTTATAAAAAAGAGTCTTAATATTTAAACTATTTAAATAATCACATTTTTCATGAATGAATTTGGCATGTTCTTTCCAGTTTTGAATAGGATTACCTTCTAGTCTTGTTGTATGATAAATAGCTTGCCATAATTTTTCAACAGCATTTTTCTTTGATTCATTTGGAAATACCTTACATGCCCATTTAACACCAGGATAGCCAATGATTGTCCATTGATATTTATTATCCATTTGATCACGATATTTCTTTAAGACTTTACTTCTTGATTGACGTGATTTCATTAGTTTTTCTTTATCCACTTCTTTTAAAGCATCAGGATCTTCAGACATAATATGAATCATGGCAGGAAGAGTTGTAAGCATATCTTTATATTTTTCTTCAACCCAAGGTCTTACAGTAGATAAAGTGTCGATTGATTGATATTTGTAATTTAACTTAACAATAGCATCATCGCTCCACTCAACACGTACTTCTTTGGCACCTAATTTATAACATTCTTCCACAACATATTTAACTAGTGGATATGCTTCAAGAGCCGCATTTATAATTACATATTGATCTTTTTGAATATTAACACCTTGTTTTGCTATAAGCTTAGCAAATTTCTTTAAATCACTTTGTTTCATGATTGTCACCTCTTTTTCCATATTATATATAGTATACAATAAAAATATCTTTTTATAAAGAAAAAAACAATAGTAACTTCATTACAGCGTAAAAGATTACTATTGTTTATTATGTTTTTATAGAAAAATAATATGATAGTTCTAAATTATTGTTTTAAATAAATATCAAATGTAATAGTATTATTTAAACCACTTGCTTTTATTTCACCTTTGTGTAAGCAAATGATTTCTTTTGCTATAGAAAGGCCAATACCTGTTCCACCAGTTTCTGAGTTTCGATCACTATCTAATCTTGTAAAACGATTGAATAAGTAATCAAGATTACCATCAGGGACATTTGCTTCATTCATAAATATTAAATGAATACCTTTTGTATCTTTTGAAAGTTGGACTTTAATCTCCCCAGTACTATATTTATATGCATTATCTAGCATAATAAAGCATAATTCATTAAGCAATTCTTGATTACCATAATATTCGATGTCATTTTCAATATTAGTAGATAATTGTTGATTATTAACTTTAAAGATATTAGCACAATCATCAATTGTTTCATTTAGTGTACTACTTAGATTGAAAGTTGAAAATTTAAAATCATCCATGCCTTCATCCATTTTAGATAGAAGAGTTAATTGATTAGTAAGTTTTCTTAATCTTTCAACTTGTTTCTTTATTGATTCACTCCATTTCGAAGCACCATTTTCAAGTTCAATAACTTCAGTGTTTGCTGAAATAATTGTAAGTGGTGTTTTTAATTCATGTGAAGCATCAGTGATGAAACGTTTTTGTTTTTCTTGGTTTTTCACAAATGGTTTAACAACGATCTTCGATAAAATCACAATCAAAATAAAGACAAGGAAATATCCACCTAAGCTAATAAAGAAACTGATTAAGAAGAATGATTTAACTGTGTTTAATTCTTTAGTACATTCTAAAAAGACAATTCTTTTACCATCCTCCGTTTTATAGAAACGGAAGTTTTGATAATAACCTCTTAAACGATTATTATTACTTACTACCTTGGCATATTCTTTAGCACTTTCTTCATCGATGGATGCGATATTATCAAGTTCCATTGATGTTATTTCGCCATCTTCAAGGTTAACAATAAAATATCTTGTTTGAAATCTTGCTTCTGGGCCACGGTCAAAGAAAAAATCATCAGGTCTTTCAAGTGGTAATTCTCCTTCATTTTGAATTGGTAGTTCACCACCATTTTGAGGTGGTTGTTCTTCTTTTTTGAAATCTTCAACTTGAAGAATTCTTTTGATGGTTTGATCACTTTCATTGTTTATTCTTAAACAATTGGAAATATTGATTGTTCCAATGATAAATGCTAAAACAACAAAAAGCGATAGCATCGTAATTAAAATAAACTTTTGACGATATTTACTTATCACTGGAAACCTCCAAATAATAACCTAAATTTCTTTTAGCTTTAATTTCAATATTAGAACCAACTGTTTTAAGTTTTTTTCTTAAGTATGAAATATTGACCCATACAATATCATCATATACTTCACTTTCTAGACCCCAGATTTTATCGAGTAGACTAGTGACAGGGTGAATAATATTAGGGTTCTTCATAAATTCAACTAGAAGTTGGAATTCTTTGTTCATTAAGTCAATTGTGCCAAGAGGCGTTTTTAATTTAAATGTGATTAAATCAACAGTTGTATTACCTAATGATAATTCATTTGAAACCTTTTGTGTTTCGCTTCGTCTTGAAAGAGCTCTAATACGAGCTAATAGTTCTTGTGTTGAAAATGGTTTTGCTAGATAATCATCAGCACCGCTATCGAGACCTTGAACCTTATCACTAATTTGTGTTTTAGCTGTGAGTAGTATAATAGGTGTTTTATTACCTTGTTCTCTGATGATTTTAAGAGCTGTAATACCATCACGCTTAGGCATCATGATGTCTAAAATAATGACATCATAGTCGTATGCTAAAGCATAATCCGTCGCATCAACACCATTATAAACGACGTCAACCGCATAATTATTGTGTTTAAATATGACTTCTAAAGCACTTGCAAGTTCGACTTCATCTTCGGCAAGTAATATTCTCATAGCTTTTCACCTCTTTTCAACATCATTATATCATTGTTACTTTAAACTAAACTTAAAACTTTTTTATTTTAATAATTCTTCAATATCGATTTGTTGATAGCCACCATATGAAAAAGGATATGCATTAATTTGTTCACTTAAGGCTTCACCTAAAAACATCATAGTTACTTCATCTAATTTTTCATTGATATCAAAGTTAGCAAAAAGATTTGGATATACAACATATGCACTATACCAAGCATTAACTAAGGCAAGTTCTACATTAGTATAGTATGCATTATATGCAAGTTGTAAATATACTTTATTTTCATTAAATGCTTTGATTGTATCAAACATTGTTGGATCATTTTGATAAAGTGGTTTAATGTTTTTGATTGATGCAGCATCAAGAATAATGATATCAGCAACTGCACCCAATGTGATAAACTTTTCTTCTTCAATCTTTTGAATGCCATTTAAAGCTAAATCGCTTGCGGCATTCTTGATGTTCGCCACACCAAATGGTGCATAATTACTTGAAGTAAACAAATGATTGGTTGTACCCCAGTTACCTAAACCGCCAATATAAACTAATGGTTTTTCTTCTTCCGCAACATCTTTTGTAAGATCTTGAAGATTTTGCTTTTCTTGTTCAATATAATCAGTTAGAGTTTTTGCACGATCAGCTTTATCAAAAACAGTGCCTAATAATAAAAGGCTTTGTTTTAAACGTTCATCAAAAACGCCTTGTGAACCATAGCTTAAAGTAATCACTGGAACACCTACTTGTTCAATTAAGGCTTGTGCAACTAAAGTATCAGTATATTCAGATATGATAATATCTGGATTACAGTTAAGAATCTTTTCCGCTTCAGCAACTTGCATATTAGGTCCACCAACACCACAAGATGGAAGTTTGCTAAAATCTTCTTCATATCTTATATAATAAGGACGAGCAACATTATCAAACATTTTAGGTCTTGAATCGACTGTTTTATTTTCAATATCTTCAACACCTACTAAATTCTCGCTACCACAAATGTATGCGTAAAGTCTTAAAGCTCCGCCCCCAATACATACAACTCTTTTGTATGAACCTGGTTTGATATTACTCTCCATCCCAATCAAGTCAGTCACTGTAATTGTTTCTTCTTCGTCTTTTAATGTAAAAGAACAACCACTTATAAATATAACACATAATAAAATAATTATTGATATATATTTTTTCATATTATTCTCCTAAAGCAACAAATTTAAAATCTTCGTGTTTAATGATTTTCACTGA
Source organism: Caryophanales bacterium UBA1231 (assembly GCA_002309035.1). The sequence goes on from DBWT01000010.1 coordinate 15,006, forward strand.
AGCATCATAAGTTAACGACAATAATTCATCTGTTAAATGATCAGCATCACATTTTTTTAAAACCTTGCCGTCTTTTAACAAAACGAAACAGTCGCTATATTTTAAAGCATTATTAATATCATGGATTGCTGTAACAACAGTCTTATGATATTTTTTTATTATTTCTTTTAATTCTATTAAAACTAATGCTTCGCCAACAATATCTAAAGATGATGTTGGTTCATCTAAAATAATAAATGGTGTATCTTGAATTAAGGCTTTTGTGATTAAGACTTTTTGAAGTTCACCACCACTTAATTCATCAATACTTTTTTCAGTCAAGTGTTCTATCTGAATTTCTTTAACATATTTATTAACAATATCGATATCAGTTTGTTTTGGAACTACATCAAAGTAAGGAAGTCTTCCAAGAATTAAAACATCTTTAACTGATAAATGTTTCAATTCATTGATTTGTGGTAAATATGATAAATATTTTGCTCGCTCTTTGATTTTTAATTCAGTTATGTCTTTATCATCAATCATAATCTTGCCATCTACATTAATTAATCCTAATATAGCTTTTAGTAGTGTTGTTTTTCCACTACCATTTTTACCAAGAATTGTGATTAGTTGTCCTTCTTCTAATTCTAGATTAATATCATTTAAAACAAGTGGAAGCTTTTGATGATATCTAAAATTGACATTATTAATTTTTAACATGATAAATACTTCCTCTTTTTGTAAATAATAAGAATAGAAAGAAAGGTGCACCAATAAGTGCCATGACAACACCAACAGGAAGACTTGTACCGTTAGTGATAGAACGAGCTAAAGTATCAGAAAATAACAATAAAATACTTCCACAAAGAATAGTTACAGGTATGGTCTTCTTATGATCATAACCAAATAGTCTTTTAACAATGTGTGGCGCAACCAATCCCACAAAAGAAATAATTCCAAAAAACGATACAGCACATGCTGTAATAAGCGATGTAATAACTAAAGATATGATTCTTATAACTTTAACATTGACCCCACTACTGATTGCTTGGTCTAAGCCTAATAAAAGTGAATTATATTTAAAACTAAGAATTGTTGTTATAACAATAGATATCAATACAACAATAGATAGTATTATATCAGTCTTATAGGTTGCTCTCGATAAATCACCAATGTTCCAAATAACAGCTTGTGAAATACCGATATCTTCAGCAAAATACTGAATTAAAGTAGTTAAAGCAGTCCAAACAGCAGCCATCGTAACCCCAATTAAAACAATTGTTGATTCATTAAACGCTTTAATATTAGAAAGTAAAAGAATAACAACAATCGATAAAAAGGCAAAAAAGAAAGCAAAAAGTGATGTTTGATATGGATTTGCTGATGCAATTGTATCCTTTAAAGCATTACTTGAAGAAATTCCAGTTGAAAAAATAAGAATTGAAAGGTTCGCCCCAAAGACAGCAGCATTAGATACACCTAGTGTGGAAGGTGATGCCATTTCATTGTTAAGAACTGTCTGCATAACTAATCCAGCCAAAGTTAATCCTCCACCGCACACGATTCCCGCAATAATCCTTGGCATTCTAATTCGCCAAATGATTCTATTTTGTGCATCAGTACCTTTAAAAATGAAAGCCTTCAAAGTATCGATAAAAGACATATTTGATGAGCCAATAAATAAAGAAGCTAAAAATAAACCAATAAGAAGCGAAATCATCACTAAAACAATAATCAAATACTTCTTGTTTTTAGTCATGCCCATCACCAACAAATAGAACTTTACCTATTAACTCCAAACCATTAATCAAAGTATCTCTCGCACAAGCTAAATTAATTCTAATATATCCTATAGAATCACAATCATAAACCGTACCACTATTTAAAGTAATACCTGCATCAGTCAATCTTTTCATTAACTCATCTTGTGTTAAGTTGCATCTTGAAACATCTAGCCATGCTAGGTAAGTACCTTCAAGTTTAGCCATTTTAAGATGATATTCTTTCGCAAAAGAAAGAATAATTTCTTTGTTTTCTGATAAATATTGATTTTGAACATCAACATATTCTTGACCAACACGATATGCTACGTTTCCAGCAATTTCACCTAAAGCATTATTACAAATAAACATTTCATTATATAGATTCTTAAACTTTTCTTTTAAAGTAGAATCAAAGAACATAATGTTTGCGAAATACAAGCCTGCTAAATTAAAAGTTTTAGAGACTGCTGTTGTTAAAATGATTTTATCATAAAGACTAGCAAATGTTCCTAAAGATGTAAACCAAAAACCATTCATTATGATATCACAATGGATTTCATCAGCAACAAGTAGTGTATCATATTTTTTACACAACTTAACGATTTTTTCAAGTTCATCATGAGAAAAGCATCGACCAATTGGATTATGTGGATTACATAATATATATATTTTAGCATTCTTAATCTTTTCTTCTAAATCTTCAAAATCAAATATATAGCTGAATTCTGAATCATTGACTTCTACTCTCTTCATTTTGCTTGTTAAGAGTTTTCTATTATTGTTCTTAACAACATCAAAGAAAGGATTATAAACTGGTGGATTGACTAATACTGCATCTTCTTCAGAGGAAAACAATTTAATGATGAAATACAAAGCATTAACAACACCTGGTGTTGTGACAATGTTTTGTGGATCAACATCATAATGATATCGTTCTTTACACCATTTACTTAATGCTTCATAGAAATCAGTATCGTTGAAATGATAATCAATTATCCCTGTTTCAATTCTTTTAAGCAATGCTTCCTTGATTTCAGGACAAGTTTCATAATCACTATCAGCAACCGAAAACGAATATTTAGTATTAGGATTAATATCCCATTTATAACTATTCGTATTCTTCTTTTGTTGTCCTTTTTTAAAACAATTAATATCAATCATCTTATTCACCTACTTTAAATCTCAATACTTTTTCATATTCATCATATTGGATAATTAATGGATTATATGGTTTTGTGATTTTTAACCACAAATTTTGGGCTTTTGTATTTTTGGTATTGAATTTAATTTCCCAAGTGCCTTGATGCATTTCAAACAATTGGGCCACTGCAGCTAAAGCATATCCTCTTCTTCTAAACTGTGGAAAAATTGTAAATTCAGCAAGATTATAATCAACAGGATAATCAAAGTATGAATATGGATGAATCATTAAAAAGCCAACTAGTGTATCATCTTGATAAATAAAATATGCTATTCTTTTAGGATCAGTAAAATATTCATCAAAATATCCATAATGAATGATTCCCTTTTCATCAATTGGATTATCATAAAATTGTGTCATTTCATAAAGCATTTTTTGAAAAAGATTAAAAAGTAATTCTTTTTGATTTGCTTCAACTTTTATTAATTTCATAAGCAGTTCCTTGTTTTTATTATTCTTTTTTTGAAAAAGAATAACGAATAACGTTATTCTTCTAAATTAAGGTATTGTTTTAATGAACGCAATTGGTCAATTAAATCTTGTTTACCCATTTCATAGAACTTTAATAATTTATCATTATCCTTTTCAAGCATATTAATGTCCATTGGTTTCGTTGGACTAATAACGATTACTTTGCCTTCTTTTTGTAGTGTTTCAATTTCACTCATCATTTCATTAAAACGCGTACTTTGTGTTGTTATTTTTTCGACAAGTTTTGGATACTTGCGATATTTTAATTTACATATTGAATCCATTTTCTTATCAATACTTGCTCGGTATCCAAGAGGTCTTGTTAAAACAATAACAACTCTTTGATAATTTTCTAGTGCATCTTTATAAGGAATGGCTTCACTAATACCACCATCTAAATATTTAGAACCATTAATTTCCACCATTTGTTGAACTAATGGTAGTGAACAAGATGCCGTTACCGCTGATCTTACATCACATGATGATTTTTCAAAGTATGTAAGATCACCTGTTTCAACATTTGTTGTGCCGATGTAAAACTTTGTTGGACTTTGTATAAAACTATCATTTAATGGTGCGTATTCTTTCATAATGAAATTATTGTAGTAGTCAGCACTAATCATGCCACCTTCAAATATCAAATTGTGAATGCTGATAGCTTTTTTATTGTTTGCACAAAAAAGATCAACTTTTAATGCTTCACCAATTTGTTTAGATATGAAGTATTGAGCATTTTTAGCACCTGCTGAAACACCATATACAGCATCAAAATCAATGCCTTCAATCATTAATTGATCTAAGACACCGCTAGTATAAACACCGCGCATGCCTCCGCCTTGTAACACTAATGCTGTTTTCATCTATTTGTTCCAGAAGAAATGATATGTATTGGATTTACCATTCCATGATAAATCATTATCAAAATTAATAGAATCAATCGAGATACTAACCATTGATGCTCCATTTGGTACTTTAAGCAAATAATGGGAAATATTATTATTTTGAAGAAGGAATTTTTCACTATTGTAGACTTTGATTATTCTAGCGTCTTTATCTTTAAACATAAATGATAAAGATAACGATTGAATATTTCCATAATTTTTAGTAATTTCAAAGTTAACAAAATATAGATCTTTTTTAAATTCATAATAAAGTGTTGATTTTGATATTTGAAGAGGAAGACCAGCATTATATTCTTCACTATAGTTTTGTGTATCTTTCCATTCATAATTGAAATCCATTGGATTAAAATTATCAATTAAATAATTAGGTTCATCATCAACTATTACCATATTTTTATAGGCATCTTGGAACTCTTGTGTTTTGGCTTCATTAACAGCATCTTTATATTTAACTACAGCACCTTCAGGAATTCCACTACCAAATTGTTTACGATATTTGAATAATAATATTATTACCACAATAAAACTAAATCCCTTTGTAAGCATCAAAAAGAATGATATTAAATCAACAGATAAATTTAAAGATAGTACTGCATTAATAATTAATAAAACAAGAACCAATTTAAAAATATAACTTGTGTTTTTATTAGTGTAGTATGTTTTTTCAAAATTGAATGTTAACATATAAATCTTACGATAATAATTTAATACAAGCATAACTACACCAAATATTATTCCATAAAGCAAAAGAAATACAATAAAGATTACAAAGAAAAATAATGGTGCTAAGACTAGTAATGATAATAACAAAACAACAAAGAAAGCACCAGTAAAGCCAAGGATAATATATAATAAAATAATTCTAAATTTAGCGTATGCTCTGATTAGCTTAAAACCTGTTGGTTTGTTTTCTTTTCCTGTACCCAAAAAATATAGTTTCAAAAAGCCAAAGGCTATTATGATACTTGGGATAAGGATAATTATCGAAATGATACTTGATACGATAAAACCAGCAACATATGATTGATCAAATGCATCAATCATCTCTTCTGGTATTTCTTGACCTAATTCACTTAAATTATAGATGATTGGGCCTTTTACAATATTTATAATATTTTGAATCAACTGCAAGATAATACTTGCGAAAAAAGAAATTGTTAATGCTAAAAATAATGGTGATTTAAATCTTTGCTTTAAAAACTCTTGAGGACTAATATTTTCCATATAAACTCCTTTATACAAATACTTATTTTTTCTTTAAAAAGAATACTCTTCTTCTTTCTTCTTGTTCATTGGGCCATGCAAAATAAGAAATCTTCATAGCCTTAAAATATCTACTGAATAGAGTTTCCCATTCACTATCACTTAGACTAACTAATCTAAGGATACCATTGACATATAGTTTATTACCATCGTGTTCTAGTTTCTTACTATCCATTTGTTCTGGGCTCATGTAGAAATTAAAACTAAAGACGATATCTGCATCTTTTGTTGTTACGATTGATGCATATTTAATTATTTCTTCAGCAACTTCAAGAGGAACAACATCTAAAACATTGGAAGAGAAGAAACCATCATATTTTTCTTGAGGTTCATTCTTTAACCAATTATCTTCGATGCTAAAAGCATCAATACTTTCAATACTAAAGATTTTAGCATAATACTTAATCAATTTAACCGCATTCTCTGATAAATCAACAGCTGTTATTTTTTTCGTACCAAGCTTACTCATGATAACACTTGCCCAGCCGCTTCCTGCGCCATAGTCTAAAACATGTTGATGGTCTTTGAAGACTTCAAGTGCATTGCACAATTTTTGAGAAGGTGCAAGTTTCAAGTAATCTTCTTCAACCTTCTCATCATTGCTTTTTAGGCTTTCATCGCTTATCTTAAATGCTTGATCCCAAAATGCTTTTAAATCTTGATATTCTTTATTCATTATTATTCCTCTTCTATTGTTAAATCAGCAACAAGGGCACGATAGAAGCAATCACCTATTTGTAAATACCCATCCATAGTTGGATGAACTCCATTATTACCAAGACGTTCCATAACTTTTGATCTTGCATTCACCGGAGTTAAAGATGATGGCATATTGTATTCACTATCAAATTGTGCCTTTAAGTCAATGTATTTAACAAATTCATGATATTCTTCTCTTTGTGATAGTTCTTCTAGATATTTACAATAATTCATACATGTTGTAACTTCGCCAAAAACATCAGAATATGGACCACTACAACCATACGAATAAGTAATACCACCATTAAGCGATGGTAATTGAATACCTATCAAACGTATTTGACATTTTGGAAAATCATGATGTAAAGTTGTTAATATTTTATTAATGTATGGTTCAAAATGAGAAAAGTCATTATTGTAAGGAATCCATTGACCATTCCATGAAAGAAGAATATAAACATAATCTAAATCATCAAATTTATTAATGCTTGTATATTTTTTAAAACTAATATCATTGATGTCTTTAAAAAAGAATGGATTACCTTTTTCAAAATAGAATGTGTAATCTTTAATTACATTAGTATGTGTACCACCTTCAAGGTGTACAATATCACCAGTAATTGTAGAGCCACAATAATAATTACCTAAATCTCTTTTAAATTTGATTTTATCTTTAATGATTGATTCCATAACCCAGCGATATCCCATGATATTCCAAACGCTATGTTGATCAGTATCATCAAATGGATGATTAGGAATAACTACCCAAATACCTGCTGATGCATCGAAACTATCACCAACACAATAGCTTTTCCATTGCCATCCACCATATCCTTCAAAAGAAACATTTTCTTTTTGACAAGTACCAACTGTCTTAATATCTAAATTAAGACCTAAGCCTTGTGGTTCTCCATCACTTCCAATGATTCTTCTAATGCCTTCACTAACCCAAACACCATTGAAAGTTAAAGAATCACCAATGCATAAGATTGTTTGGTGATTTTTCATATTGATAGGATTATGAACAACAAGTGTTGTCATAGCATCTTCTATCAATTGATGGTAATCATCAAACAACTCAACTTTTAATGAATAAGATCCAACATCTTTTACAGTTGGTGTAAAAGTATAGTAACGAGGATAATATCTTCCTTTGTTACAAGTTATTTTAATATAGTATTTATACGGATTCATTGATTTAATAATACCCGTATAAAACAATTCAAATTTATCACCAACGACTAAATCATAATGGTTGGCTAAATAAATTAATTTACTCATTCTAAACACCTTGGATTTCAGTTAATTTTTTCATATCTTCATCACTAATAACAAAATCTAATTCACGATTAGCTTTGATGTGTTCATATGATGAAGCTTTTGGAATTGTAATAGTATTTAATTGAAGTGTATATTTTATACATAGTTGAGGAATAGATACTTGATACTTATCAGCCATTTCCTTAATGAATGGATGATTTAAAGCACGTCCATGAGCAATAGGAGAATATGCTTCAACAACGATACCTAAGTCTTGACAGAATTTTATTAATTCAAGATCAGTTCGACCAATATGAATACAAATTTGATTAACCATTGGTTTAATTTCTGCATGGTCAATAATGTTATTTAAATCTTCTTGATTGAAATTAGAAACACCAATTGAGCGTAGTTTCCCTTCTTTGTATGCTTCTTCTAAGGCTTTCCATACTTCAACATTTTCCTTGAAGAACTTCTTTTCGCCTCTAAATAGTGCCCAAGGTTGAGGGCAGTGAATAAGCATTAAGTCGATATAAGAAACATCTAATCTCTTCAAAGATTCATCTATTGATTTTTTAGCTGTTTCATAATCTTTGATTTCTGCGGCAACCTTGCTAGTAATGAAGATTTCTTCACGTTTTAAACCAGATTCTTTGATACCTTTACCAACACCTTCTTCATTACGATAAGCTTGCGCAGTATCAATATGACGATATCCAAGTTCAAGTGCCATTTTAACACAGTTTGCAGCATTCTGATTTTCAATTAACCATGTGCCATAAGCTTGATCAGGAATTAATAAACCATTTAATAATTTGTAATTCATACTCTTTCCTCTTTCGTATTTTATATATAATTATTATACATCATAATAAAAAATAATTCAAAACATTAAAAAATGAATTATTTTTTCTTTTTTTAATTTATTTAAGGTTAGATTAAAGTTCGTAATGTATAATGAAATTGTAAAAAGCAAGGAGGTCTTGTTTATGAAAAAAACAATTAAATTATTAACTATTATGATTTTCTTATTATTAGTATTTGTCACAACAAGTTGTGACTTAAATAAAAACAATGATGTACCAACACCAGATGATAACACTGGTACACAGGTAGATCCCGTTATTGAAGATACTGGCTATCAAGTAACATTTGTGGTTGATGAACATGTTCAAGTAGTCGTTTATCAAACACAAGAAATGACAAATGGCGTTACAACCTTAAGTGCTGTTTCTCGTGATTCTTCAACTGGTGATCCACTTAGTGATGGAAATGGTCAAGTTAATTTCTCACTAATTATCGATGAAGATTATGAACTATTAAATATTCAAGTTACTGGTACTTATAAAAATATTAAATACCCTTTTGAAACTGAAGTTGAAAATTTATATCGAGTTACAAAGATTGGCAGTGAACTAACAATCAATATCACATCACAAAAGAAAGATTCTCTTGAAGATTTAGAGAATGCCTTAAAAGTTGATTTTGTTTTAGATGAAAATGTTAGTGTAACAGTATTCAAAACACAAGAGTTGACAAATGGCGTTGAAACTTTGGTCGCCTATGCTAGGGAAGGTTCTAGTGGTGCACTCTTAAATGATGGAAATGGTCAAGTCAATTTCGTCGTTAAACTAAAGAGTGGTTATCAAATTGATACTATTCAAATTGAAGGTACATATAAAAATCTTAAAACACCTGCTGATACAAGCATTCAAAATGGTTACCGTATCACTAAAATATCAACAGATTTAACGGTTACAATTACTACCAAAGAACGTGAAGTTGAAAGTGAATATGTTATTGAAACAACAGATGGTACTGATAGTTACACTTTAACTTTATCAACAATTAGTGGAGCATTTGTTGTTGATGTTAACAATGATGTTGTTAGTGTTTCTGTTTTAGAACAATCAGAAATCAAACTCGTTGGTTCTTTATATGCATCACTTCAAATTGAAGGTAGTGAAGAATATGCTCTTCAACTAGATTTTGAAGGTGTAGAAATCACAAGTATTAGTGAAATGCCACCTCTTTATATCGATTCATTTGATAGTGTTGATATTTCAATCAAAAAAGGTACAACAAATAATATCTATGATAATCGTGATATAGTTGAAGAATTAGCTAGTGCTATTTATGTAACTTGCGACTTAAAACTAAAAGGTACAGGTACCTTAAATGTTACATCATTAAACAATAATGGTATTCATACAAAAGATGATTTAGAAGTTCAAAAACTTACTCTTACTGTATCATGTATCGATAATGCTTTAAAAGGAAATGATAGCATTACAATTAATTCAGGAAACTTATCTTTGATTGCAAGACAAGGAGATGCCTTAAAAACATCAAATAGTGATGTATCATCAAAAGGCAATCAACGTGGAACTATTACCATTCTTGATGGAACATTGAATATTTTTGCTGCAACCGATGGTATTGATGCTTCATATGATGTCATCATCGGAAGCGATGTAACAAGCCCAACTATCAACATCTATACTGATAAGTATTCAACATATAGTGAAGAAATTACATATGCAGCTGATTCTATTTACTATATTAGAAATACATCAACAAATTATAAGTATTCAATTCTTTACTACAATTCTGATAGTGATTATGTTTGGTGTAATTCAACAACTTATAAAACAGTAAATGCTGGAAGAAACACATATTATTACTATGAAATTACAAGACCAGCTGGATACAGCAAGATCAATGTCTTTATTTATAATCAATCACAAGCACAAGGACAAAGTGAATCATATTATGCATCAACTGGCTTAGTTAGTGCTAATGATAGTTATGATACAATTGCTTATAGTAATTCACGTTTCTCATGGACAAACTACACAACACAACAAAGTGGTTTTGGTCCTGGTGGCATGAATGAAGGAAACAAAGATAAAGGCGATTACTCAACAAAAGGTATTAAAGCAGATAATCAAATTACAATCAATAATGGAACAATTTATATTAAATCATATGATGATGCAATTCATGCGAATAACGATGTTGTTTTAGAAAATAGTGAATCACCACTTGGTAATATCACAATCAATGGTGGCACATTAACTCTTTACTCTAATGATGATGGTATCCATGGTGATGGTGTTGTTATAATAAATGGTGGTACTATCAAAGTAACATATAGCTATGAAGCTTTAGAAGGTGGCGTTATCACTATCAATAATGGTACTATTTCGTTAACAGCAAAAGATGATGGAATCAATTCCACAGTCACTAGTGGTACAGGCATAACATTTAATGGTGGTTATACTTATGTTTATGCTGGTGGTGATGGTATCGATGCCAATTCAAGAACAAGCTACCAAGGCATTAATTTTGCTGGCGGTAAAGTAATTGTTATTTCAACTGGTGGTGGTAATTCTTGTATTGATACTGAAGCAGGCTATAAATATAGTGGTGGTATTGTGGTTGCGGTATGCCCTGTAGGTATGGAAAATGAATCAATAAGATGTTCAAATTTCAATTCAGTTGGTAAGAGCACAAAACTTTCTTTAACAAGCAACAACTACTTAACTATTCAGAATGTTGCCACAATCAAAATGCCAGTTTCTATCTCTAATGGCTTCGTTGTAACATTAACTGGTTCAAGCAGTGTTAATATTTCACAAACCACTTCATCAAGTTATACATTTGATGAAAATGGTGTTTACTTTAATTAACATCTCAATCTTATATTATTCCCTCCACCTTTAAAAAGTGATATCTTCTTTGATATCACTTTTTTCTATAAGAAAAAGTACTAACTTTTTGAGTTAGTACTATATTTTTTATTTACCTGATACATTAAGTTTCTTGATAACTAATGATGGACATTTAATTGATTGTGGTAAAAGGATAGCATCACTACCCACTTCTTCAACATCCATAAATAATTGAACTAAATTACCTGATAATGTAACCATATCAAGACCACGAACTATCTTACCATCTTTGATTAAGAAACCGCCAGATTGAAGTGAGAAATTACCACTCATTGGATTTAGACCTGCATGAAGACCAGAAACATTATTGATGTAAACACCATTTTCAATCTTTTTGAATAATTCTTCTTGTGATAATTTACCAGGTTTTACTGAAAGTAGTGAGAAACCTTCAGTGACTGTTGCACCACGTCTAAAGCCATTACCTGTTGATGATACGTTATCTTTAGCAGCTGAAGTTAAAGAATAAATGTATGTTGTAAGTTTTCCTTTATCAATAATCTTCTTATTAGCTGTTGGATAACCTTCATCATCGAATGTTCTTGCGAAAACTGTTTTAGCTTGTGGTAGCTCTTCAACAGTAAGCTTTGATGAAGCAATCTTTTGACCAATTTTTCCAATAAATAATGATGATTTTCTTTGTACACTTGTTGCAGCTGCATTTCCTAAATATGCACTTAGGAAGCTTGCGACAACACTTGGGTCAAGAACAACTTTATAAGTGCCAGTTTCGCATGGATCACCACCAAGTTGTGAAACAGTTTTTTGAACAACTTTTTTTGCTAAAGCATCAATATCTAGTGAATCTAAATCTGTTCCAAAGAATAAATCATAATCAGATTTAACTTGTCCATTTTCTTGTGCAACTGCTGCTGCATAAAGAACACAGTAATTAGCTTTTTGTTTTAGATTTAAGCCATTTGAATTTTGAATAGTAATGATTTCTTCAGATTCAGAATAATGAACACCTTCGACTTCAATGATGCGTGGATCTAAAGAACGAATCTTAGCTTCAATTGCTTTTGCCATTTCAATTTTCTTTTCAATTGGTGTTTGACTTAATGATTTAGAATACATATTAATTTTCTTGTATTTTTCTGCACCTTTGAAAAGAATAGCTGGGTCATCATCTTCAATGACTTCACCATTTTCTTTTATTTGTTTAACTAAGAAATGACATTTTTCATTTGACCATACATCACTTGATGCGGCACCAAACTTATTACCGACAATACCACGTGCTGAGATTTTTGTTGATGAATTGTTTGAGAATTCAACAATTTCATTATGGAATATTGAAAATTCTAATTCTTTTGCTTCACGAATATATAATTCTGATTCTTTAATACCATTTTGTTTGGCTTCTTCGAAAAATTTATCGTACTTAGACATTATTTTAATTCTCCTCCTCTTCCACCAACTAATATTTCACTTACTCTTAATGTAGGTTGACCAACATTTGTTCTAATAGAACCAGATGCAGCACCACACATACCTTGACCTAAATCTAGATCGTTTGCGACCATATCGATCTTTTGAAGAATTTCAAATCCTTTACCAATTAAAGTTGCACCTTTAACAGGTTCACAGATTTTACCATCTCTAATGATGTATGCTTCGCTACAACCAAAGTTAAATTCACCAGTTGTTGGATCAACTGAACCACCATTAAAGCCAACTGCATAAAGACCAAGTTTAGTTGCTTTAATGATTTCATCTTTTGTTGATTTACCATTGCAGATGTATGTATTACTCATTCTTGATGTTGGGCAATAAGTGTAATCTTGTCTTCTTGATGCACCATTACCACCCATATTCATACGACGACCATTGAAATCATCAACCATGTATTCTTTTAAGATACCTTTATCAATTAATAAGCGTTTTTCACCAGGATTACCTTCGTCATCGATGTCGATTGAACCCCAAGCATAAGGAATTGTTGAATCATCAACTGCTGATACAACATCGCTCGCAATCTTTTCACCAAGTTTACCAGCAAAACAGCTTAAACCTCTTGATACTGAAGATGCTTCTAGAGGGTGACCACATGATTCATGGAATAATACACCACCCCAGCCATTGCCGATAACAACAGGCATAATACCTGATGGACATTCTTTAGCATCTAACATTAATAGTGCTTTACGAGCTGCATCTAAAGCTGTATCTTTCGCATGAACTTTTGTTCTGAAGTATTCGATATCATCTTGTGCACCAGGACCTTCAAATCCATATTCGTAACCTTTTTCGTTAGCAGCAATAACTTGATAAGTTAAACGACCAAATTCAGTATCGCGTTTAAACCATTTACCTTTTGAATTGTATACACAAACAAAACGATGGTGAATTAAGAAATTACCCATGTAACGAACAATTCTTGGATCATTTAGTGCTTTAATAGCATCAGTTCCTTCTTTAATTAAACTAATAACTTCTTCTTTAGATACATCCAAATAACTTCTCTTAATTTTATTACGATTAGGAGCTTTTACTTGTTCAAAGCCATCAACTGAAAGTAATCTTTCGCCACTAAAGCTACTAGAAAGATTGCTAGCTAATGCAAGTAAACCTTTTTTAGAGAAATTATTTGTATAACCATATACTGTTTGATTTTCTTTTAATAATCTTAAAGCTACACCACTTACTGAATTTGCTGTGGAAACTTTAACTTTACCATTCTCAATGTTAATTGATGAATGAATAGAATCTTCAAAGAATATTTCAGCATAATCAGCACCGGTCTTAAGTGCTTCATTTAAAATTTCTTGTGCTAATTTTTTATTAATCATTAGAACCTCCTGTACTTATATTAATATTTTATCAAAATACAAAATATAAGTAAATATATAATCTATTGAAAACATTTACAGTTGTTTTTCATAAATTCATATTTAAAAAAATATTAAAAAACTAGCATTTATTAAAATGCCAGTTTTGTTTTTTATTAGTCAGCAAAATAAGTGTGTTTAGCAACCCATTTTCTCATCGCAATGTTTAGCCAGAAACTATAGATACCAAGTGTGATAATGCAAAGTAATAACCACTTAATCCAATTTCCGAATAATTGAATAGCTCTTCCATCGAAAGCTAAGCGATGTCCTTCAACTACTGTATGTTTAACTTTCCAGTTTTCAACCATACAAACAGACCAAGGATAGCAGATTCCTAGAGTAAAGAAAGTTACTAAGAAACCAAGAATTCTCCATCCAATAAGTTGAAGTAGGCCACCATCAAAATATGAATTGTGTTCCATATAATTTTCCTCCTATACATATTATATCAAAAATCAAATCAAATGTCATAAATTATATAATAAATTGCATATTAGGAACTTAAAATGTATCTTTTTTACCAAATAAAGTTTGATTTTAACATTTCACCATTATCTACTACGATATTTTCACCAGTCATGCTTTTATTTATAACTGTCATGAAATAAGCAAAATCAGCTACTTCTTCTTCGCTCATCCATTTATTTAATAGTGTTTCATCAAGAACTTGTTTTGTTAAATCGCTACTTTCTAAAATATGTTTATTGCTATTTGTAATTACACCACCTGGTGATAAGCAATTAGCGGTGGCTGAAAACTTAGCAATACGTAGTGCTACATTTTTGGTATATGCTAAAGCTCCACCCTTCGATGCTGAATAATATGGGAATTCAGAACCATTGATAGCAGATGGAGATGTAATTGTTAAAACAGATTTAATGTTTTCTTGGAAAGCATAAAATTCTGTAATATTAATAACACCTTGTAAATTAACATCGATATCTTCTTTGGTATTTGTTTGTGTTCCAGCATTATTAATAACAATATCAAAATCATTAATTGTTGGAAATGTTTCTGGTTTTCTTACATCAATTATAAAATGGTTATACTTGTCATGTCCGATTGAACTAGGTAAAAGATCAAAACCAAATACATGATGCCCTTCGTTTAAAAACTTAACAGCAATACTTCTGCCAATTCCTTTACTAGTTCCCGTTATTAAGACTTTCATTTTGTTCTCCTTTTAAGTTATCAAAATATGATTTTCCAACATCATGCTTTTCCCAATTTTTTAAAACTTTAAAACCAATTGGTGAAAAGATAACTTCAAATATTAATTCTAGTCCTGCTCCAATCAAAGAGCAAGTTAAACATTGTACCATGTTCCAGCCAAAGAAAGGAACAGAAACAATTAAGGCAAAAAGCAAATTATCAACAAATTGACCGATGAATGTTGAAATATACCCTCTTATCGCAAAACCTTTAAAATTGCTGCTTTTATCGACCTTTTTTCCAATTATATGATTAAGTATGTTATTGACAATACCTGAAACTAAAAAAGCAATTGAACTACCAAGTAAAACATACCATGAGTTTCTAAATGTTAAATCTAAGGCATTATTGATTAAAGCTTCATCCCCTAGATATGACATACTCCAAGTACCTTTAATAAATGAAGCAATAATAAGCATCAAAGCCATAAAAAGATTAACAATTAGGCCCATAATGGTAAGCATATT
>DBWT01000035.1:0-14369 GCA_002309035.1 Caryophanales bacterium UBA1231
AATAATTAATTAAATTAATAATTATTAATCAATAGGAAATAATTACAAAAACTTAATAACGTTTACATTGTAAAGAGAGATGTTTTGTTCATCTCTCTTTTGTTTTGTTTCAAAAATATTTGAGTTTGGATCTGAATTTGGTGTAGAATATAGTGTGTAGAGAATTAAAAAACTCGATTACTTTTTAAGGAAGGAGAAAGATTGAATGAAATTTAAAAAGTTTATTACAATTTCACTATTATTTGTTTTAGCTTTATTCATTGTTGCCTGTGGTGATACACCTAGTGATAATCCTGGTGATGATCCAATTGATAATCCTGGTGATAAAACCGAATACAGTTTAACATTGCCTAAAGATTTTTCATCTAATTTTGAAGTTACAGAGGGGGAAAATTTTACAATTCCTGTTTCTGCTACTCAAGGCGCTAATGTTGAATACAAGAGTAGTGATGATACTGTAATTAATTTTGAAAATGGTACTTTTAATGCTTTAAAGGCTGGTAAAGTAACAATTATTATTACTTTAAAAGAAGATAATACTAAGAAATTGGAATTAGAAGTAGAAGTTAAAGCTAAAGGTGAACAAAAGATCACTTATGAGTTAACTCTAAGTGGAGAAACTACTGTAGAATTAGATAAGGAGATTGCTTTAACAGCTGTTTTAGCTCCTGAACTTGCTGGAGCAGAGTTTACATGGGCACTTGAAGATAGTAAGATTGCTAATATTACATCTACTGGCGCAAATGCAGTTGTTAAGGGCTTAAAGATTGGTTCTACAAAACTTACATGTACTTTAGTAAGAGGTGAAGGCGAAGAAGAAGTTAAAGCTGAAGCTACTATTACTGTTACAAACACAGCTGCAACAGAAGTAAAGGTTAGTGGAGAAGCTAGTTTAGCTAGTGGATCAAACACACAACTTACTGCTAGTGTAACTCCTGCTAAGGCTCAAGGAACTTATGAATGGAAATCAAGTAATGAAGGTGTTGCTACAGTTGATGAAACTGGTAAAGTAACTGCTGTTAGTCAAGGTACTGCTACAATTACTTGTACATTTAAGCAAGCTGATATTAATGCGGAACTTGCTGGTACATTTGATGTAACTGTTACTGCACCTAATGCAACTAGCGTTGCTATTAGTGGCGGAAAAGAAAAAGCAAACGTTGGTGAAGAATTACAATTTAGTTGTACTTTAGCACCAGCTGGCTGTAATCCAGATGTTACTTGGAGTGTTAATAGCGAAAAGCTTGCTTCAATTGATTCAACTGGTAAATTAACTATTAAAGCTGCTGGTAGAATTGTTGTTACAGCAACAGCAGTAGGTGGAGCTAAAGCTGAATATGTTTTAGAAGCTAGTGTAGTTCCTACATCTATCGTTGTTTATGGCTATCAAGAATTAAATGTTAACCAAACCGAATATTTCAAAGCAGTAGTTGTTTCAACTCAAGCTAGTCAAGATGTTGTTTGGTCAACAAGTGATGCTAATGTTTTAACTGTTAGTGAAGATGGTTTAGTTTGTGCAGTAGGTGCTGGAAGTGCAAAAATAACTGCAACTGCTAAGGGAACTAGCGTTAAACAAGAATTTGATGTAACTGTTGTTAGTGCTGTTGAATATAGTAACACAATCGTTATTGATCCATCACTAGCTAATGAAACTGCTAATGGTGCTAAATTCACTATTGAAGAAAAAGAATATACATATGGTACTACTCTATTCAATAGTTTAGATAGCGCAGTTATTACTGAAGGAACTAAGATTATATTAATGCAAGGTTCATATGGAAACTACGAATTAAAGGTTTCTAATGTATATATTACTGAATTAGTTGATAATAAAGCTGAATTAGTTGGTGTATTTAAACTTGCTGATGGCGTTAAGAACGTAACATTTGATGGTATCCATGGTTCTGGTGCTGGTCAAATCTTTGGTGTTGATAACAATGCTAATATTACAGTTAAGAATTGTGTATTTGATGCATCAACTGTTGATGCATCTCAAGGTACTATTTACTTTGATAAGAATGTAACTAATTTGAAAGTTCTTAATACTAAGTTTAATGCTAATAAAGCTGCTAGAAACATTCGTTTTGAAGGCGTATGTCATGGATTAGAAGTAGTTAACTGTTTATTTGATGGTGGAGGATTCGACCCTATTAGAACTGCTAATGGTTACCCAGAAGGATATGTTGCAATTAAAAACTCAACATTCCTAAATTCAAGTCAATCTGGTTTAATGTTTAGTAAGATGGGTGGAGTTTATTTAGAAGTATTAGGTAATACTTTTAAATCAATGAATAATACAGCCGTTGACGTTAGAACTACTAATGGTGTTGCTTGCACATCTTTATATAATATTTCATATAACGTATTTGATAATACTGGTAAAAACTCAGAAAGCTTCTGGGGTTGTATCAGATTACGTTTCAATGATTTTACTGATAATACATTAAAAGTTAATGTTAATTACAATAAATTCATTGATTGGAGCGATGCTTCAATGAAGAATGTATTAGATGATGCAACAACAAATAATGATAAATTTGAATTATGTAATTTTGAAAATAACTATTTCAGCTATAATGAAGTTGATGGTGAAACATTTGCTAATTGCGCTTCAGTTTATAGTTTAATAAGCGAAGCAAAAGTTGAAAGAGCTATGGAATTATTTAATCTAGATAGTAGCGCTGATAGTGTTAAATTAGTTGGTACATCTAGTAATTATCCATCTAAGACATTATATCCTACTTTAGCTAGTGCTTTAGCTGAAGCTAGTAAGGGTGATTGTATCTATTTACTACCTGGAACTTATAGCGACAATGTTAGAGTAACAGTTGATGATATTACTATTAGATCATTAAATTATGGTCTAAGCGTTAGTGAACAAGAAGAAGCATTAGTTGCAAATTACACTGGTAAGATTACTTTAGCTAAGAATTTGGCTGGATTAACAATTGATGGAGTAAAATTTTCTGGCGAAGCTCAAATTCTAAATGAAAAAGGTGACGAAGGAACTACTGAAACTCAAGCAACTGATATGAATATTAATGGATTCAATTTCATTAATAACGTTGTAGAAAGTGGACTAGGAAGTAGCACTAAAGGATTTATTTACTTCGTTGAAAACAAATGCTCTTATAGCCATGATTTAGTATTCACTGGAAATTCATTTGTTGGTCAAAAGTTTGGTGCTGAAGCTATGGTTTATATTGATAATGTATATGATGTTACTTTAAGTCGTAATACATTTAAAGCTATTCCAACTAAGGCATTCTATATCAATGATACAACTAAGGGATTGAGTGGACAATATTCTGAATTTGTATCTAACTATTTCGAAGATTGTGGTGTTGGTATGTGGTTCAACTGGTTAGGTATTTTACCTATGAACACAAATACAGCTGAAATCTATATCATGAACAATGAGTTCCACAACATTACTAACCAAGCTATTTATGTAGCTCGTATGAATAATGCGGATGAATATAAGTGCATTAAGATTGAATATAATAGATTCTATAATGTTGGTGTTGGTGTTGAATTAGATAGAGCTAGTAAACTTGCTAATATTGATTTAGAATACAATGAATTCTGGGGAATTCCTACTAAGTTCTATTATGTATCTAATCAAAATCAAACTTCATATTTTTCAGAAATTGATGCAAAATATAATTTATTCGTAGATGATAATGGTGCAATTATTACACCTGCTAGCGATAAGTTTGATATTAAAGAAGAAGATAAAGCTCCACTTAATATCAATGATCAAGTAGAAGAATTTGAATATAGAGAAGAATTTATTGAATTAGCTACTGAAATCGTTGTTCTTGATGATGATGAATTATATGCTGGTGAAAATAAAGAAGCTGAAATTATGTTCTTGCCAAGTGATGATGTATTCTATAAAGATATTATTTGGATCGTAGAAGACCCAAGCGTATTGAGATTTGAAAAGAATATAATTGTTCCATTGACATCAGGAACTACTAAAGTTACTGCTATTTATGCAAAAGATACATCTATTAAGTGTGATGCAACATTCACAGTTAAAGAATATAACGTTCTTGAATTAAGATATGAAGGAAATGGTATCTTAAAAGCTGGTGAGACAGTTAATGTTACTGCTACACTAGATAATGTAGAGAGTGGTACAACTGTTACTTGGTCATCAAGTGATAATAATATTGCTACTGTTGATCAAAATGGTGTTGTTACTGCTGTTGGTAAAGGAGTTGTTACTATTACATGTAAGATAAATGGTGCTTCTAAGACTGCAACTGTTGGATTTACTGTTATTGATGATTCATTAGCTAATGATTTATTAAAATTATTAGTTGAAAGCAATAATGGTGTAATTATGTATAGACAAATTAATTACATTGGTTATGAATCAGGATATGAAAGTGTTCCACATTACGTATATGGTTCTGCTAATAAGTACTTTGCTGGAACAAATCCAACAATTACTCCTCATTATATGCCTTCAACTGCTAAAAATGTTGGTTGGGTTGAACATCCTGAAATTAAGTTAATCACTGTTCATGATACAGGAGCAGCTTCTCCAGGATCTACTGCACTTGCTAATGCAAATTGGTGTACAAGTGCTGGTAATGATAACTCAAGTTGGCATTATACAATTGGTAATGATGGTATTTATCAACAATTAGATGATAAATATGTGGCTTGGCATGCTGGTGATGGTAGTGATACACCTACTGGTTTAATTGACACAGGCGTTAAAGCTACTGAACCTGGTAAGAGAGCAACAGTAACAATCGATGATGGCAAATATGTTGTTAATGGTACAAAGACTAATCTTGATGCTCCTAAGGGACCTAATGGTGAAACATTGACTACTGCTGATATCGTTCCTACTGGAATCGTTACTATAATTGGCGACAATGGTAATTACTTTATCGGTACTTACTATAATAAGACTTATAAGAAGATTGCTTCATATGGTGGATATAGTTCAATTGGTATTGAAACTGCTGTTAATAAGGGTAGTGATGTATATCTGACATGGCAATATACTGCTAAGTTTGTTGCTAGTAAGTTAGTTCAATATAATTTAACATTAGATCGTATGGTTTACCATAACAACTTATCTGGTAAGAATTGTCCAAATACAATGTTAACTAATAATTTAACAGGTATGTTTGAAGATATGGTAGCAGTAGAATACGAAATTGCTAAGAATTATAGCGATTATAAGATTACATTTACTTCATCTAACCCTGATGTATTAGATAATACTGGTAGAGTTGTTGGTGAAGGACCAAGAGAAACTACACAAGTTAACTATACTATTACTGTAGAAAAGGGTGATGTAAAAGTTAGCCAAGAATGTAGCGTTCTAGTTATTGGTACTCGTAATAAATAATTAATTAAATTAGAAAACTAAAAGCAAACTAGAAAAGGAGAAACTATGGATAAGTATTTAGCTATTATTATTTGTAATAAGGGTTATTCAACTGATGTTATTACTGTTGCTAGAAATCATGGTGCAAAAGGTGGTACAGTTCTTGATGGAAGAGGTACAGCTAATGACCAAGATATGATGTTTTTCCAAAAATACATCCAAAGAGAAAAAGAAGTTATATTTATTGTATTAGATAAATCTAATAAAGATGATATTGTTAATACAATTGATAAAGAACTTGGGCCTAAAACTGATGCTCATGCATTAAGCGTTGTATTGAATGTTGAGAGCTTGAATGGTTTTCAAAATTTAATGTAATAAAAAACGGCATACTTTAATTTTAAAGTATGCCTTTTTTGATTAATTTTTATATTGGTTTTAAAGGTATAATTAATTTTTTATAATGTTTTAACATTTTTATATCCGAAAATATTTACTTTAAGTTAATTATATATTGAAACGTTATATATTTATGCTATAATGAAGATATAATAATCTTTATGATTATTATTTATTAGTTTGGAGGCGAAAAATATGAAAAGAATTTTAAGTTTATTACATTGTTTGGTTTTAATAGGTTTGTTTATTGTTGGCTTAAATGTAACTGTAAGTGCTGATTCTCCATATGTATATTATTTTTCTGATAGTTTACAGTGTTACAATACTAGGTATAGCTTAGTTTCAAATACTCCATTAACATATAATGATATTCATTTAGAAGATTGGTTATATGATTTTGATAATCAATTTGATAGTAATATTTCTGGCTTTAATGATTTAGAAGATGTAATAATCATATTTGAAATGGCAAATGGATTCAAACATGAAACTGATGATAATACAGGCGATTTAATGCCTGAAAAGTTAGAAACAGTTTTTGCCAACTGGAAAGATAATGGATGTTATATAATGTTTATTTGTGGAACAGATGAAGCTAGATATTTAAATTATAATGGTTTTCTTGATTATGTTGATTTTCATATTATCTTAGATGTAAGAACTAATTTTATTATGAGCGCTTTTTATTATTTGGAACAAGATTGTGGTTTGATTCCAAATTATTATGATTTATTGTTTGATTCATTTTTTGTAAATACTTATGGACCAACTGGAAGAGATTATTTAAAACATGAATTTTTAATTCCATATATTAGAAGTAGATATTATAATGATATTGTAAATCTACATAGTACTAATGCAGGAGCTTGTAGAAACCATAATGCAAGTATATATATGCCAAATAGTACATTAACTAGTTATACAAATATTGCTGGTCTTAATAATATTCCCGTAGATATAGCGAATCTACAACCTAATTATGGTTTATATATTGTTGCTGGTAGTACTACTCAACCTCAATTTGGCACAAGTGATAATGAAATACTTTTAGGTTATTACGATGCTTTATATCCAGAAATATTGTTCTATTATAATAAGGATAATGTTATTATATCTGATTATTTTTCAAATACTTATTCTACAGTTCATTCTTGTGATCCTTATTCATTATCTCAATTATTAGAAATGATAGAATCATTTATATTTGAAGATTATGATGATTGGTGTGATTACGATAATTGGGAAGGAAGATGTGATATCACTCATATAATGATGCCTATAGGTAATGATGGTTGGATGGTTAATTTCTGTGATGGAGAAACTGGTTTTGTTAATTGTTGGGCTATAATATTGGATGAAGAAACTGAAGATTACTTATTATATGATGATGGATCATTGTTTTAATTAATTATGAAAACTATTAAAAATATATTTTGTATTATTATTGTTTCATTATTTGTTTTTC
This sequence comes from Caryophanales bacterium UBA1231, assembly GCA_002309035.1. The sequence continues at coordinate 7,221 of DBWT01000035.1, forward strand.
TTTTTACATCATGTGAAAAAGAAAATAACACACCTATCCTTAATACTCCAAATAATTTGAGTATTAGTGAAGATGAAATATTAAGTTGGGATAATGTTAAAAATGCAACTGGATATAAAGTAATAATTAAGAATTATAAATCAGGAGAAGAAACCTTTGATACAAAAACTAATTCTATAGATTTATTTTCATATTTTAGAAATAGATATATTTATCAAATAGTTGTATATGCATATGATGAAACAGGAAAGTATTTAGAAAGTGATAACTCAGAAGAAATAAGATATCAAAATAATGCTAATTTTAAATATTTTAAAATTCGATTAATAAATGATGGTACTGCTTATGAAATAGCTGCAGCTGATAATGACGCAATAAGTGGTAAATTAATTTTACCTGATATGTATAATAATATACCTATTACTAAAATAGCAAAACAAGGTTTTTCTAATTGTGTTAATATTAAATACTTAATTATTCCTGATACAATTATTGAAATTGGTGGTTATGCTTTTAACATGTGTACAGGATTAGAAAAAGTAGAATTACCTGATTCAATTACTGAATTGAAACATTCAACTTTTGCATATTGCTCTAATTTAGTTGATATTAATATACCTAATACTGTTAAAAGGTTAGAATGCCCTTGTTTTATCGGTTGCAGTTCTTTAGAAAGTTTGCATATACCTTATAGTGTTGAAGAGATTAGACCTAGTTTTAATGGCTGTGATTCATTAAAGAACATCACAATTGATGAAGATAATGATGTTTATAAAGCAGAAAACTCATGTATTATAAAAAAAGAGGATAATTCATTAGTAATAGGAACTAATTATAGTATTATTCCTGAATATGTAACTTCAATAGGTCATGAAGCTTTCCAAGGATGTAGATTAATAACTGAATTTACAATACCTGGTAATGTAAAAAACGTTGGTGAATTTGCATTTTCTCTTTGTGATTGTCTTAAAACACTTATTATTGAAGAAGGAGTAGAATACTTGAATGGCAGTCTAGATGTTGTTTCATCGATTGAAAGGATAGTTGTGCCTTCAACGCTTAAAACTTTTGGTGGTAATCCTTTTTGTCAATTTTCAAATTTTAAAAGTCTTGAAACTCCAAATGGTAGCGATTATTATAAAGTCGAAGGTAATTGTATTATTGAAATCAATGAAAGTAAAGTACTTTACGCTTTTAAAAATGACGTTCAAATACCTTCATATATAAAAACTATTGGCTTTTACTCCTGCTGTTTTTATGAAGAAGATTCAATTATTTTACCTGAAGGAATAGAATTAATAGACGAGGGTGCTTTTGCAGGTACAAAGCTAAAAGAAATTGTTCTTCCTTCAAGTCTTAAGGTAATTGGTGATGGTGCTTTTAAGGCTTCTAGTATTGAAAAAATAATTTTTAATGATAAATTAGAAAAAATTGATAATAATGCTTTTTCGGGCTGTACAAATTTAAAAAATATAATAATACCTAAAAGCGTTAAGTTTATTGGTGGTGATGCATTTTCATATTGTTACTGTACAATAATATTATATGATAATGTTGATGTAATATGTAACTATGCGTTTTTTCAAGATTCAGTTTATACAACTATGGATTATTACGACTTTGAGGAAGGAGAAAAATTCAAAAACTATGAAAATGCTTGGGCTGGGTCTACTAATGGTCTTTTATTATTTAATTGTAATATAGAAGATGATTATGTGACAGGATTTCAGTACTTTATAGTTGATTTAAGTACTGATGATTATGTTAGGAAACCTCGAACTAGTTGTCATATGTATGCACCCAAGTCTAATCCATCAATAGTCCCATATAGGGAAGGATATATTTTTAAAGGATGGACCTTGAATAAAGATACCAATGAAATTGTAATTGAACCATACAATTTCACAAGAGAAGAGCATTATAGTTACATAGATGATATTTCACTGGAAATCATAGAAAAAACTCTTACAATTAGTAATGATTGGTGGATTACTGAAGGAATGGTGAAAAATTGGGAAAATGAGCAGAAATTTTATGCTGTGTGGGAAAAGGTAGAATAGTATATATTGTAAATTGTTTATAGAAAATGTATTGGCTTATTTATGTTTATTGTTTTTAGACTTTAATCGTGGAATAGTTTATTTTGAGTATAATGTGTTAATTATTTTATTATTATAATTTGATACTATAAGAAACGGCATACTTTAATTAAAGTATGTCTTTTTTTGATTTATAAATACTAATATGATATAATCTAGTTAATTATAAACGGAGGTCTATCATGAAAAAAACCATTTCTATTTTAGCGCTATTATTTGTTTTGCTATTTTTAGTATCTTGTGGTAATAATGAGTATTTTACAGTTAGTTTTGATTCTGATGGCGGTACAGAAATTGCATCTATTCAAGTTCAAAAATTTGAAGGATTCGAAAAACCAACTGATCCAGAAAGAGAAGACTATATTTTTGATGGATGGTATGTTGATGGTGAAAAATGGAGTTTTATAGATTCTACTGTTAAATCTAATATAACTTTAAAAGCAAAGTGGATTAGAGAATATTATAATGTTACTTTTGATTTCAATGATGGAAAAACAAGCAATGTAAATTATAAATTTAAGACAGGAGAAGCAATTAACGTTGAACTTGAACCGACTAGAATAGGTTACAAGTTTAATGGGTGGGATTCTAATGTTCCTGATGTTATGGATGATAAAGATCATTATTTTAAAGCAAACTGGGAGAAGATTGTGCCTACTGATATTTTAATTAAAGGTAACAATCGTGTTTTAATCAATTCTGTTCTTGAATTAAAATATAGTATTTCTCCTTCGGATGCCCAAGAAGATATTGTTTCAATAGAAACTGATAATGATTTAGCAAGTGTTGTTTTATCTGGAACAGATAAAATAATATTTACTGCTGGTAGTGTTGTGGGAATTACTAGGATCACAATTACTACATCGAATGGAGAAAAAGCTATGAAAGCTATTCAAATTATTGATGGAAGTAGTAGTGTATCTTATCCTGATCTTGGTGGTTATACAATTAAAATTGCAGTATCTGAACACAGTTTAGGAAAGTATGATCCTCATTTAACTTTTGAAACTAAATCAAAATATGGTTATTACGATAAACCTGATCGTGAATATAGAATAGCAGCCTTTAATGAAATTGAGGAAAACTATAATTGCAATATTTCATTTGTTCCGTATCCGAGTGATGCTACATGGGGACTTGCTCGCAAACAATATATATTGACACAAGGTCAAATTGGTTGGCCTGAATATGATATATATATTTATATGGAAGGACAAAATCCTGGATATGAAGCTAGTAATGCATTTGTTGATTTAACTGAGTTGTATGCAAAATATGGACATAATTTGATGAATGAAATGAATATCACTGCTAATACTTATAAACAAAAATTATATGGTATTAACACTGATGATATGGAACTTGTAAATATTTTAGGTTACAATGTTGGTTTATGGGAAAAGATTCATGCACAAGACCCAACAATTGAAGAACCGGCTCAGATTTTCTTAGATGGAAAATGGGATTTTAATGTATTCAAGGAATATTGTATTAAAGTTCAAACTGCATTAAATAATTTATATACTTTTGAAAATTATTATTGCTTATCTGGATATGGAAGCTATTATTGGCTTGGTTTAGTTAATGCCAGTGGTGTTAAAATTCTAGATACTACTCAATTGAGAGCTAATATTGCTGGTCAGATAGAAACTGCTGCAGCACGAACTCTAACAGAAATTTTTAAAGAAGGCGCTATGGATCCTTCATTCCAAGTTGATGCTAGTGTTGCAACATGGAACGCTGGACATGCTTTATTTTGTACTGGTGATTTATGGTTTATAAAGTCTGATAATCGTTGGGAAGAGGGTCTATGGGGAAGAGACACTCGATATGGATATGTTCCATTCCCTCATATGACTGGAACTGATTCAGAATGTACTTACGTTGGTACAACAACTGGATCTGCTGCATGCTTTGCATCAAGTCGTGATTGGTCTTATAGAGGATTTGGCAAAGATTGTACTACTGAGAACATTTTTAGGGCTTATATGGATTTCTTATATACTGCTAAAGAACTTTATCGTTCAAGTGATAATTATAGTCTTGTATCAGATGTTACAAATACAGCTACATCTAAGTTCGGTAGTGAGGCATCAGTAAATGCTTATTTAAAGATAATGCTTGGTAGTAAACAATCAAACGGCACTTATGTTGGCGGTATTGCTGAGTACGGATTCTATGATCCATTCGTATCAAATTCAAATTCTGTTGTTGGTAATGTTGGTGGTACAGGAACATTTGCTGGTGAAATCAACGCATTTATAAAAGGTGGTGGTTATTTATTGAGTGATGCTGTTGCTAGCTATCAAGCAACTATTGAAAGTGCATTAGTTGATGTATACGGATAATATCGTATTGTAATCAATATAATTATATTTGTTTCTTTGTGTTTGAAATATATTAAGGCATACTTTAATTAAAGTATGTCTTTTTTTGATTTAAAAGCATCAATATGGTATAATCTTATTAATAAGTTTTATGATAATTATTTCTTAGGAGTTATTTATTATGTATCCATATATAGATTTTGGTATTTTTCAAATTCCAACATATGGTTGTATGGTGGCTTTAGGTATAGTTGCCTTTACTTTATCAACAATCTATCTTTTTGAGAAGAAGGGTTCGTTTGTGAAAGAACAAACTGATAAGTTATTGTTAATATCATTGATTGGTTTTCTCATTCTAGGAACTTCAGCTTTTGTTATAAATTCGGTTTTCCATACAGCAGAGGATGGAAAAATAACAATTGGTGGTTTTACTTGGCTTGGAGGTGTATTAATCAGTTTTCCTATTTCAATTCTTATATTTGAAAAATATGGGAAATTTACTGATTTAAAAGGTATTCAAGTTTTTGAATATTTAATGCCAGGTTTAATTATTGCTCATTGCTTTGGTAGAATTGGTTGTTTCTTAGCTGGTTGTTGTTTTGGCGCTCCAACTGATTCTATATTTGGTGTAAGTTATCCTATATATAGTGAACCATTCTTTTGTTATCCTAATGATGCACTGACTAGAAGTTTGCCTTTATGGCCAACTCAACTTTTTGAAGCTGGATTTGAACTTATTCTTTATATAATATTAATGCTAACGAGAAGAAGTACTAAAGAATATGGATTAGAGATATATTGTTTTAGTTATGGAATATTTAGATTCTTTCTTGAATATTTGCGTGCTGATGATCGAGGAAGCACATTTACAATTTTCTCTCCATCACAAATAATGTCTATTATTCTTATTGTATATGGAGTAGTTTTAATAATATTTAGAAATATTAATCGAACAAAAATATATTTTAAATAGTCATTTAGAAGCCTTAAACTAATCGCTTATTTTAAACAATCTTTTAAAATAAGAGATTGTTTAAGGTTTTTTAAACGAATCTTAAAACAAATATAAATAAATTTGAAAAATTTTAAAAAAATTAGCACTTAACACTTGACAGTGCTAATTGTATGGTGTAAAATGTTAGCAGTAAGAAGGTAAAAGTGCTAAAGGTGATACTTATGTTAACTGAAAGACAAAAGAAAATTTTGAAAAAGATCGTTGAAGAGTACGTTAGAACTGTTGAACCTGTTGGTTCTAAGACTATTACTGAAGATGAAAACTTTTATTATTCTTCAGCAACAATTAGAAATGATATGGCTGTTTTGGAAGAACTTGGATATCTACTTAAAACTCATACATCAAGTGGAAGAGTTCCTAGTGAAGAAGGATACAAGATGTATGTTAATATGATGCTGGAAGAACAAAAGGAACGAGATGAAGATGATATTGATTTTCCTTTGATTGATGAAATCTTTGAGCGTAATAAAATTAGTAAGGATCAAGCAATTGAAGAAACAATGGCATTAGTTAGTGAACTTACTAATTACACTTCAATAGTTTTAGGAAATAATGCTAATGATGCAATTATTAAAAAGATTCAATTCGTAGAGATTGATGATAATCTTGGTGTTTTACTTTTAGTAACAAATCATGGTTATGTAGAGAGTAAAAAGATTATAATTCCTGAATCAATTTCTGTAGAAGATATTGAAAAAGTTGTCAACATCTTAAATGATAATTTGAAAGATTGTTCAATATCACAAATTGATGATGTATTAAAAGAAGCATTCCAAAGTGGAAAGATTAAAGAGCGTGTTCATTATTATGACATGTTGATTAGCGTATTTGTTAATACAATCAGTCAAATGGTTGAAGATAAATATTTCTTGTCAGGACAAAGCAATCTTATGAATTATCCTGAGTTCCAAGATGTAAATAAAGTAAAAGATTTACTTAAGGCTATGGAACAAAAAGAAATTATGAAGTTAATTGATTTAAATGATACAAGTATTACTGTTAAAATTGGTCATGATAATACAATTAAAGCAATGGAAGATTGTTCTTTAATCACTGTACCTTATGAAATGGGTAGTGGAGTTAAAGGAGCAATTGCCATAATTGGTCCTAAGAGAATGGAATATTCAAAAGTTATTCCATTACTTGAATATATTGCGAAAAACATGAAGAATTTATAGAGGTGAATAATGGCGGATTATAATAGATATAGAGAAGAAGAAAACTTGGATAATTCAGACAACTTAGAAAAATCTGATAAAGAAAATAATGAAGAGGTTTCTAAAGTTGATAATGAGGCTGAGGATGTATCTGAAAATAGTGAAAAAGCAGATATAAATTCAGATAAGAAAAAATTTAAATCTTTCAAGAAAGAAATTCATAAATTAAAAGAAAGAATTTTAGCTCTTGAACAAGAAAACAACGATTTAAAGAATGCTAATCTAATGGTTAAAGCTGATGAAATAAATTTCAAGAAAAGAATTGAACAAGAAAAAGATACTTTAGTAAAGTATGGAAATCAAAAACTACTTGAAAAAATTGTCAACGAATTAGATTTATTCGATAAAGTTGTTAGTATGCCTACGGATGATCCAACGCTTAAAAACTACTTGATAGGTTTTGAAATGATTAATAATAATCTAAAGGGTATTTTAGAAAGTGAAGGGGTTAAGAAAATAAAAGTGTCTGTTGGTGATAAGTTTGATCCTAA
>DBWT01000035.1:14468-14938 GCA_002309035.1 Caryophanales bacterium UBA1231
AATAAAAAGGAGAGTAAATAGATTATGAGTAAAATTATTGGTATTGACTTAGGTACTACAAATTCATGTGTTGCTGTTATGGAAGGTAAAGATGCAAAGGTTATAGTTAACGCTGATGGCGAAAGAACTACACCTAGTGTTGTTGCTTTTAAGGATGGAGAAATTCAAGTTGGTAATGTTGCTAAGAGACAAGCTATTACTAATTTAGATACAGTTTCTTCAATTAAACGTAAAATGGGAACTAATGAAAAGGTTCATGTAAATAATAAGGATTATACACCACAAGAAATTAGTGCAATGATTCTTCAAAATTTAAAAGCTACTGCGGAAGCATATTTAGGTGAAAAAGTAACAGAAGCTGTTATTACTGTTCCTGCTTATTTCAATGATGCTCAAAGACAAGCTACTAAAGATGCTGGTAAGATTGCTGGTTTAGATGTTAAACGTATCATCAATGAACCAACAGCTGC
>DBWT01000035.1:15038-15523 GCA_002309035.1 Caryophanales bacterium UBA1231
GAAGTATTATCAACAGCTGGTGATAATAGATTAGGTGGAGATGACTTTGACCAAGTTATTATGGATTGGATGATCTCTGAATTTAAGAAGAGTGATAGTATTGATTTAAGTAAAGACCGTATGGCTTTACAAAGATTAAAAGATGCTGCTGAAACTGCTAAGAAACAATTATCTAACACAACTAAAGCTGATATTAGCTTACCATTCATTTCTATGAGTGCTAGTGGCCCAGTTCATCTAAATATGAGTTTAACAAGAGCTAAATTTGATGAATTGACTAGAGGTTTAGTTGAAAGATGTTTAGGACCTGTTAGAAGAGCTTTATCTGATGCTAAATTAACTACAAGAGATATCGACCAAGTATTATTAGTAGGTGGATCTACTCGTATTCCTGCTGTTCAAGAATTAGTTAAGAATGAATTGAATAAAGAACCTAATAAGAGCGTTAACCCTGATGAGGTTGTTGCTATGGGTGCTGCTATTCA
>DBWT01000035.1:15654-16314 GCA_002309035.1 Caryophanales bacterium UBA1231
TTCTCAACTGCTGCTGATAATCAACCTGCTGTAGACATTCATGTATTACAAGGTGAAAGAGCAATGGCTCAAGATAATAAGACTTTAGGTAGATTCCAATTAACTGATATTCCACCAGCACCACGTGGTGTTCCTCAAATCGAAGTTACATTTGACATCGATGCCAATGGTATCGTTAATGTTAGAGCTAAAGATTTAGGTACTGGAAAGAGTCAAGCTATCACTATTCAAAACGATAATGGTTTAAGCGAAGCTGAAATCGATAGAATGGTTAAAGAAGCTGAAATGAATGCTGAAGCTGATAAGAAACGTAAAGAAGAAGTTGATACAAGAAACGAAGCTGAACAAGCTATCTTCACTGTTAAGAAAGCTATGGATGATTTAGGAGCTGAAGCTACTGAACAAGAAAAAGCAGATGTTAACGAAAAGATTTCTGCTCTNNCTGCTCTTGAAGAAGCATTAAAGGGTTCTGATATTGAAGCTATCAAGGCTAAGAAGGAAGAATTGTTAAAGGCTAGTCAAGGTATCGCAACTAAAGCTTATCAAAAAGCTACTCAAGCTCAACAAGCTTCAGGACAAGCTGGACAAACAAATCAAGGCCCATCTGATGATGATGCAGTTGATGCAGAATATACTGAAAATAAGTAATCTTTAAAGGAA
>DBWT01000035.1:16394-18146 GCA_002309035.1 Caryophanales bacterium UBA1231
GCTAAGAAATACCATCCAGACATCAGTAAAGAAGAAAATGCTGAAGAGAAGTTTAAAGAAGTTCAAGAAGCATATGACGTATTAAGTGATCCTCAAAAACGTGAACAATATAATCAATTTGGCCATGATGGTCCACAAATGAACGGAGCTGGATTCTCCGGATTTAGTGGAGGATTTGGCGGATTTGAAGATATTTTTTCAAGTTTCTTTGGAGGTGGACGTCAAGCTTCTAGAAACCCTAATGGACCTATTAGAGGTAAAAACCTTAAGGTTACTATGAACTTGACTTTTGAAGAAGCTGCATTTGGTGTTGAAAAAGAAATCAACTTGAATAAATATGATACTTGTAAAGAATGTAGCGGAACAGGTGCTATGTCTAAAAATGATATTAGTGTTTGTTCACGTTGCCATGGTACTGGTAGAATTTATGTTGAACAAAACTCAATCTTTGGTAGAGTTAGAACGGAAACTACTTGTCCTGATTGTAAAGGTACTGGTAAGATTATTAAAAATAAGTGTACTGCATGTAAAGGAGAAGGAAGAGTTAAGACTTTATCTAAGATTAAGGTAAGAATTCCATCTGGTGTAGAAGATGGTCAAACATTAACAGTAAGTGGTAAAGGTGAAGGCGGTATCAATGGTGGAATGCCAGGTGATTTATACATCCAAGTTAACGTTAAAGAACATGAAATCTTTGAACGTGATGGATTGAATCTATATATGGAAATGCCAATTACCTTCTCACAAGCTGCTTTAGGTGGAAACATCGAAGTTCCAACTCTTACAAATTCATGTACATTAAAGATTCCTGCTGGAACTCAAACTAATACAAAGTTTAAGATTCCACTAAAAGGTATTACTGATAGTAGAACAAATACTACTGGTCATTTGTATGTTATTGTAAAAGTTGTTACACCTACAAAGTTATCTAGTGAACAAAAGAATTTGTTTACAAAGTTAGCTCAAACAGATGAAAAGAGTGAAAGTATTTTTGATAAAATCAAGAAATTTTTCAAAAAACAATAAATAAAAGACTGCATTCAATTGCAGTCTTTATTTTTAGGTAAAAATAGTGTATAATCTTATATGTAAAGGATAATTATATGCAAAGATATTTAATTAATAAAAATCAAATTAATAACAATTTAATAACAATTATAGGTAATGATGTTCATCATATTAAAAATGTTATGAGAATGAATGTTGGTGACAATGTATATGCATTTGATAATGAAAAGAATGTTTATCTTTGCAAAATAATTGATATTAGCGAAGATGTAACATTAGAAATATTGGAAAATGTAAAATATGATAGTGAACTTGATACTCAAGTAACAATTGCTCAAGGACTTGTTAATAGAGATAAGACTGAAGAAGTGATTAGAAGACTTGTGGAACTTGGTTGTTATAAATATCAACCAGTTATAATGGATAAATCTGTTATTAAGTATGATGAAAAGAATATAAAAGAAAAAGCAAAACTTGATAGAATTGATAGATTAAATAGAATTGTGAAAGAAGCAAGTGAACAATCTGAAAGAATATCTTTAATGAAAGTTGAAAGTCCTATTTCTTTAAAGGAACTAATCAATTCATTTGATAATTATGATTTAGTTTTATTTTGTCATGTAGCTAGTAAAGATGACTTCACTTTGAGAGAATTAATTCATAATAAGAAATACAATAATATTTTAGTTATTATTGGACCGGAAAGTGGATTTAGTGAAAAAGAAGTTAAGTTATTAGATGAAA
>DBWT01000035.1:18201-18553 GCA_002309035.1 Caryophanales bacterium UBA1231
TCAATTATGAGTATTATTGCTTATGAGGTTGAACAATAATGTTTATTAATAAATCAATTGGTTATTATTCATTAGGTTGTAAAGTAAATCTTTATGAATGCGAATCTATTATTAATGAATTTGAAGATAATGGATTTATTAAAAAAGATTTTGATGATATTTGTGATGTATATCTTATCAATACTTGTTCAGTAACATTAACTGGAGATTCTAAAAGTAGAAAAATAATTAGGGAAGCAATTAAAAGAAACGATAAAGCTTTATTTATTGTTATGGGTTGTTATGCTCAATTAATTCCTGAAGATATTTTGAATATTTTTAATGAATATAATGTTAATGCTATTGTTACTGG
>DBWT01000077.1:0-8472 GCA_002309035.1 Caryophanales bacterium UBA1231
CTGATCAATTATCAAAAGAAAGATTAATAAAAGTTGATAAAGAATTAGAAGAACTTAAAAAAGAAGAAAAGACATTAAGCGAAAAATGGAACAAAGAAAAACAAGAAATTGAAAGAATTAAGACATTACAAAAAGAAATTGATGCTTTAAAGACGGAATTTGATAATACTTTACTTAGTGGTGATTACACTAAAGCTGCGGAAATCCAATATGGTAAAATGCCAAAACTTGAAAAGGAACTAAAAGAGTTAAAAGAAAAATCAAATGATGATCATTTATTATCACAAGAAGTTACTGAAGATGATATTGCTGAAATCATTTCTCAATCAACAAAGATTCCTGTTTCAAAACTTGTTGAAGGCGACCGTGAAAAGTTACTTCATCTTGCTGACACATTAAGAAAAAGAGTAATTGGCCAAGATGATGCCATAACACTTGTTAGTGATGCCATCATTAGACAACGTTCTGGTATTCAAGACGGCAATCGTCCTATTGGTTCTTTCTTATTCTTAGGTCCTACTGGTGTTGGTAAAACAGAAGTAGCAAAAGCATTGGCTGAAAGCTTGTTCGACAGCGAAGAACACATTATTCGTTTTGATATGAGTGAATATATGGAACCTCATTCAGTAGCAAGATTAATTGGTGCCCCTCCAGGATATGTTGGATACGATGAAGGTGGTCAATTGACTGAGGCTGTAAGAAGAAAACCTTATTCGATTATTCTATTCGATGAAATAGAAAAAGCTCATCGTGATGTTTTCAATGTCTTCTTACAAATTCTAGACGATGGAAGACTTACAGATTCACAAGGTAAAACAGTAGATTTTAAAAATACTATTATCATTATGACATCTAACTTAGGTAGTGAATATTTACTTACTAATGATCCAAATAAACGTGAACAAGTAATGGATTTAGTACATCATACATTTAAACCTGAATTTTTAAATCGTATCGATGAAATCGTTATGTTTAATAGTCTTGAAAAAGATGTACAAATTAAAATTACAGAAAAGATGCTTAATAATCTAAAAGAAAGATTACAAAGAGAAAATATTCATGTTGAATTTAGTAATAAAGTCGTTGATTATGTTCTAAAGGAAGCATTCAATATTAACTTTGGTGCACGTCCACTTAAACGTTTCATTCAAAAGAATATTGAAACTTATCTTGCTAAAGAGATTATCATGGAACATATCAAACCATTTGTTAATTATTTAGTAGATGTTGATCATGATAATATTGTTTGCATAACAAAATAAAAAAACACCTTATGGTGTTTTTTTACTTTAATATAGTTTAATCTTTCTTTAACTTTAAAAACAAAGATTTCTTTTTGATTTTTCGAACACTTATTTTATTACCTATAGTAAATTGGTAAACAAAATAATCTGTTTTATAAACTTGACAATTTGGATTGATTTTTAAAACATTTGGGATCGTTGTATAGTTATCTAACCAACGATCTGTATTTGTGATAATCATATAATCAGGATTTATGAGTTTTAGTAATGGTTCGGGATTAGTTCCTGAGCCACCATGATGACATGATTTATAGATTTCGATTTTATTGATTTTTTCTTGTTCATAAAACTGGTTGATTTCTTTTTCAGCAATTTTACCAAAACCTATGATTTCTGTTTCTGAATCAGTCATATCAGCGCCTAAGAAGATGGAATGATTAAGATGCTTGATAAAAATAGCTACACTATTAAAGTTTTCACTGAAACGTTTTTCTTGATAATATGCTGAATTATGATTGTTGTATTCTTCATACAAACGATTTTTTAAATCAGCAACTTGTAAAGCAACAACTTCAAAGTTGACAATTTCATAATCTTTCTTAATCTCATCTAAATAAATGATTTCGACATTATGTGATAGTGCTGTATTGATGATATCATTATATTTACTGATTTCATTATCCCAATAGGCATTATCTGAATCGTGACCTGAAGAATTTTGTCCATCAATACCATAATAGTGTTTTAAATAGATTCTTTTAACTACATAGTCATTTAAGATATTGGCTACATTACCATAATGGTCAGAATGGAAATGAGTTAAAATAATAAAATCAAATTCTTTAATATTTAGTTTTTTAAAATACCACAATAAATCTGGATAATAGAATTTAGATGCTGTATCGATTAGTGCGAAATGATTGTTCTTTTCTAAAATTTGACAATCGCTCCAAATGGTATTTAAAAAATGAATTTTTAATTTATCCATAAAATCACCTAATAATATTATATCTTAAATCCTGATAAAATGCCAATAAAAAAGTATTTGGTGTTTAATTAATAGCACAACAATTTTAATTGACTGTCTTGATTATTAGTTCTCATTGTAGTATAATAGTAATAATGTGTTAGGTGAATAATGAAAAAAGTATTTGTTTATGTTTATTACCGTAATTTAGGTAATGATTTAAAACTCTTAGATAAAGTTGATTACATCAATTTATCTTTTGGCAAGATTGAAAAAGAAAATGGTTTGTTTTATCTTGATATCAGCAATATTGAAAACCAAATAATGTTTTTAAAACAAAAACTCAATAACCCTAAGATTGTTTTATCGATTGGTGGTTGGGGTTGTGATGGTTTTAGTGAAGCAGTCGAAAATGATGAAATTAGAAAAGAATTCATTAAATCAATAATTGATAAAGTGAAACAATACGATCTTTCTGGTATTGATTTAGATTGGGAATATCCAACTGTTTCTAATAATCTCATTAAAGGTCGCCCAGAAGATAAACATAATTATACTATTCTTTTAAAAGAATTAAAAGAAGCATTACGAAAAGTAAATAATGATTTACTTTTAACTGCTGCTGTTCCATGTACAACGCATTATTATGAAGTTAGTGAAATAAATAAATATTTAGATTATTTACATATTATGAGCTATGACTTAGACTATGGTAGTGATGTCACAAAGCATTTATCACCGCTTTATCAATCAGAACACACTTTATCATCTGCTAATGAAGGTGTAAGAAGATGGGTAAGTGAAGGTTTTGACTCACAAAAGATTACAATTGGTTGTGCTTTTTATGTTCGTTACTGCGATGTTGAAAAAGATTTGAATCATGGTTTAGGTTGTCAAACTAAAACATTTAAAACAACATATTATAAAGAATACAAAAAATTAAATATTATTGAATATTATGATGAAGCAGCATGTGCATATTATGGTTTTAACAATAATACTTTTTATTCATTTGATCATCCTCAAGCAATTAAAGAAAAAGTACGATATGTTAAAGACAATAATTTAGCAGGTGTTATGTGTTGGGAGTATAGTCAAGATGATGAAGCACATACTCTTTTAAATGCGATGCTTACAGTAAAGGAGAATTAAGATGGTTTGGTATATCCTTTTATTTTTACTTGGTTTTGCGCTACTTATAAAGGGCGGAGATTGGTTTGTTGATGGATCATGTGGAGTGGCTGAAAGATTTCATATACCAGAATTAATTATTGGTGCAACCATTGTTGCGATAGGAACGACACTTCCAGAAACTTTGGTTTCAAGTTTGGCAGCAGTCCAAGGCCATGGAGAAATGGCATATGGTAATGCTTTAGGTTCTATTATTTGTAATACCGCATTGATTGCGGCTATAACAATTACATTTAAACCAGCCAATGTCGATAAAAAGTCTTTCCTACTTCCTGTTTGCTTCTTTATGGTTGCAACTTCAGTTTACCTTTTCTCAGCTTACTTTTTAGGACGTTTTCCAAGATGGATTGGTATTGTTCTTTTAGTGCTATTTATTACATACATTGTTATTCAAATTCTATTAATAAAGAAAAAACCTTCCAATATGGAAATAGAATCTAACCAAGAAGAAACTGAACCTTCAACTGAAGAAGTTCAAGAGACTGAAAAGCCTAAAGAAAATGGTAAAAAATCTCTTGCAAAACATATTATCTTTTTAATAATTGGTGCAGCAGCTATTGCTGGTGGTGCACAATTATTGGTAACTTATGGATCAAAGATAGCAACTAGAATAGGTATCAGTGAAGCAGTTATTTCAATTACTATGGTTGCAATCGGTACATCGCTTCCTGAACTTGTGACGGCAATCACATCTTTAATTAAAGGACACTCATCACTTTCATTAGGTAATATTATCGGTGCAAACCTCTTTAATTTAGTATTGGTATCAGGAATGTCAGTAACATTAAATCCATTCACATTACCTGCTGAAAAAATGATAGGTGCAACCAATGCCTCTTTAATAATTGATATTCCAATTATGCTTCTTGTTATGGCGATCCTTTGCCTTCCATCACTTTTAAAAGGCAAAACATATCGCTTACAAGGTATTGTTTTATTGATTATTTATCTTGCATTTATGATTTTACAATTCGTTTTATAGGAGTTCAATATGTTAGAGAGTATTGCTACAATATGTGAAATTATAATGGTTATTTGTTTTGGTTTAAGTTGGCCATTTAATATTATTAGAAGCTATAAAGCAAAATCTACTAAAGGCACTAGTATTTTGTTTATGTCATTGATTGAATTTGGATATATTGCGGGAATCGTTTGTAAAGTCTTAATTTGGCTTGATAAAGGTAGCTTAACAACACTTCAAATGATTGCCTTTATCTTTTATATCATAAATCTTACAATGGTTTCAATTGGTATAGCTATATATTTTAGAAATAAAAAAATCGAAAAACAAGAGAATTAGAATAGCAACATTAAGTTGCTATTTTTTTGTTTTGTAATTGTATTAAAACTTTTGCATGAAGGCCTCATTTATGATATAATGAATTATATTATGATATCCATTCATATATAAGAAGAGGTATTTTATGAAAAGTCAACTTAATGGTAATGTGTTAACATTGTATTTTGAAGGTGAATTAAATTCTTACAATGCTGATAATATTGAAAGGGAAATTGAAGCCATTTTAAAGCAAAATCAATTTCAACAATTAATCTTAGATTTTGCTAATTTACGTTATATTTCTAGTGCAGGTTTAAGAATCATTCTAAAACTAAAACAAAAACATCCAATGACTTCAGTTGTTGAAGCATCTTTAGAAGTGTATGATGTTTTAACAATGACAGGATTTACTAATATCATGGAAATCCATAAAGCATTAAAACGTGTTTATCTATCAGGCGCTGAAGTAGTAGGTGAAGGATTCTTTTCAACAGTTTATCGAATTGATAAAGAAACAATCATCAAAGTATTTAATAGAACTAGTGATGCTAATCAAATTGAAAGAGAATTAAAACTTGCTAAGGAAGCCTTTGTCTTAGGTATTCCAACAGCTATCTCTTTTGATATTGTAAGGGTTGATGATAAACTTGGTGTTCGTTTTGAAATGCTAGATTGTGATTCTTTAAAGAATACATTTATTAAATATCCTGAACAATATGAATCATTAGTTAGAAAATATGTTGAATTACTTAAAAAGATTAATACAACAGAAACTGTTGATGATACACTTCCTGATATGAAAGCATTCTATTTCAAAAAGTTGGATTTCATTAAGGAACACTTCACAAAAGAAGAAAATGACAAGCTTTTAGAATTAGTTAAATCAATACCTGAAGCAATTACATTTATTCATGGCGATTGTCACTTTAAAAATATCATGGTTCAAAGAGATGAATTATTGTTAATTGATATGGATACATTATCAAGAGGTAATCCAATCTTTGAGTTAGCAGCCATCTATGCTCCTTATGTAGCATTCGAAGAAGATGATGCTGGTAATACAGAAAAATTCTTAGGTGTTACAGCTAGTTTCGCTGTGAAATTGTTTAATGATATTGTTAGAGGTTATTTTGCTGGTCAAAATGCTGATCTTAATGATATCTTCAATAAAATCAAATTGTTATCATATATCCATATGGTTTGGTGGAATCGTGTAAATGAACCACAAAACGTTAAGAGATTTAATGGTTGTAAGGAAAGACTTTTAAAATTATTACCACTTGTGGATAATTTAAATGTAGGTTTATAAGATGGATGAGAAGTCTGTTTATTATGAAGCTTATGCCGCCAACGAACGAGATGCCAATCGTCAATTAGCATGGGCATGTGCAGCTAGTGCCATTTTATTGTTTTTAGTATGGATAGGTTATTTAACTAAATTATTTTCGGCAACAAGAACAACATTTATCGTTTTAACGATTATTGTTCCTATTTTAATTATTTTCTTACTTACACCTTTACTTTGGATTAGAAAAGGTAGAAATAATAGACCAGGATTTAAATATTTTGTCTTATTCACAATGATTATGATCGTTGCGATGCTAAATGTTTTAATTCCTAAAAATACATTACTATGTTGGGTTATTTGTATTGTTTTAACTAATCACTATTACAACCCAAAAGTTGGAAAAATTATCTTTTTTACCTCTGTTATTTTAATGGTTTTATGTAGTTTTGCTTCGATGTTCCTTGGTGAATTTGATCCTCATTTTCTGAGTGGTGAAGCTGATGAAGCCAATAATGTGATTAGACATTTTGCTACAAGCATAACTTGGCCTGATTCACCAGCTGGAAGATATGAATATCTAAAATACTTAAAAGAAATAGGTCGAAATAGATATTTCGCAACCATCGTCTTTTATTGTATTCCAAGAGTCTTTATTTTCACAATTATTTTTGTTATTTCTAATTCATTAAATAAACGTACTTATTTATTATTCCGTGATGAGATTAAAGTTAATAGTGTACAACAAAAGGTTTCTACGGAATTAGAAGTTGCTAAAAGTATTCAAATGAATACTCTACCAGAAACATCTAAAACGCTAAATAAAGTTGAAATCTTTGCTGAATTAAAACCAGCCAGAGAAGTTGGTGGTGACTTCTATGATTATTTTGAACTAGATGATAGTCATATAGCAATCGTTATTGGTGATGTTTCAGGCAAAGGAATTCCAGCAGCGATGTTTATGATGAAAACAATAACATGTTTTAAAAACTTCACAAGAAGTAATAAAACACCAAGCACAATCTTAAAAGAAGTTAATGAAGCAATATTTGAAGGTAATACAGCATCGATGTTTGTTACATGTTTCTTAGGTATTTTAGATACAAATACAGGTATCTTGAAATATGCTAATGCTGGACATAATCCTCCAATCATTGGTCATAACAATAGTTTCCATTATTTAAATTGTCAATCAGGCTTTTTACTTGGTGTTTTAAAGGATACTTATTTAGTTGATGAAGAAGTTAAACTTGAACAAGGAGATCTTATTACACTTTATACTGATGGTATTACAGAAGCTAGAAATGCTGAAAAAGATTTCTATGGTGAAAAACGTTTGATTGATTTTTATAATTCAAAGACGTTTAACAGTATGTTACAACTTCACCATGAATTAAAAGATGATTTAGATTCTTTCACAAAAGGTTTTGAACAAAGTGATGATATTACATATCTTTCTCTTGGATATTTAGGAGATAAGATTTATTATAAAGAATTATCAATTGAATCACAACCAGATGCGTTATCTATTTTATTTGCTTTCACAAAGAGTTTTGTCAATGAACATAAATTAAGTGAAAAATTAGTTAATGATTTACTAATTGTTATTGATGAAATTGCATCTAATATTATGA
This sequence comes from Caryophanales bacterium UBA1231, assembly GCA_002309035.1. The sequence goes on from DBWT01000077.1 coordinate 7,601, forward strand.
AATATGCATATGATGGTGGTAAAGGAGAAATCTTCTTTAGAATCTTATATAATGAATCACAAAGAACAGTTATTATGACATTTATCGATAAAGGCTTTAAGTTTAACCAATTAGACGTTAATAATGATAGTCTAAAAGGTAAAGCTGAAGACCATCGTGAAGGTGGCTTAGGAATCTTAATGGTTAAGAATATGACTGATACACAAACATATGAATATATTAATGGTAAAAATATTCTTAATTTTACAAAGCGTGTTGATAAATAAGTCAATTAAAATGTATTTTTTACTAATAATGAATGATTAAGTTAAGTCTTAGACTTAACTTTTTCTTTTCTCACTACTTATTTACTCGCTTTTTATCGCGATTTTTGGTATAATATATTGTATTGTTTTATGAGGTATTATATGATAATAGTTAAAAAAGTTGAAACCAAAAAAGAACAAAAAGAGTTTGTTAACTTTCCTATTAAGCTTTATGCACATAATGAGTATTATGTACCTATGCTTTATTCATCAGAAAAGAATATTTTCAGTGATGATTATGCATATAACAAAGTATGCGATGTATGTTTCTTTAATGCATACAAAGATGGTAAAATGGTTGGTCGTATTCAAGGTATTATCCAAACAGAAGCAAATAAAAAATGGGATCAAAAGCGAATTCGTTTTACAAGATTTGATTGTATAAATGATCAAGAAGTAGCTAATGGTCTATTTGATGCTGTTGTTGCCTTTGGAAAAGACAAAGGTATGGATACATTTGTTGGACCACTTGGGTATTCTGATTTGGAACGTGAAGGGCTTTTAATTGAAGGCTTTGAAGAAGTTCAAACATATGAAGAACAATATAATTACGATTACTACCAAAAA
>DBWT01000077.1:8535-12069 GCA_002309035.1 Caryophanales bacterium UBA1231
AAGAATGAACGTTTATGGTCAGTATCAGATAAAATGATGCAGAAATATGAATTAAGACCATATGTTGCTAAAAACTTAAAAGAGTTAATAAACGATTATGCAAAGTCAGTTTTTGATTTAATTGATGCTACATATGCTAATCTATATGGCACAATGCCATTAAATCAAGAAATCGTTGATATGCTTGTTAAAGATTTCAAAATGATTCTGCGCGCAAAAGATGTTATGCTTATTTTAGATAAAGATAATAATGCGGTGGGATTTGCTTTGATGTTCCCATCAATCAGTGAAGCTGTTCGTAAATCAAAAGGTAAAATGACAATTCCTTTTATCTTTAGATTCCTAAAAGCTAAAAAGCATCCAAAGGTTGTTGATTTAGGTTTAATAGGTGTTTTACCACAATATGAATCAAAAGGTATCGCAACTTGTATGATTGCAGCACTTCTTGATTATATGGAAAGAGAACATATTGAACATTTTGAAACAAATCTTAATTTAGAAGATAATCTTCATATCATTAATACTTTGAAACATTTCGACAAACGTCAAAATAAGCGTCGTCGTTGCTTCAAAAAAGATATATAATGAGAGTGTATTATGAAATATAATGAGTTAGATTATATTGATGGAAAGATGTTTGCTGAATTTATTCAATCAGGTGCAGCTAATCTTGAAAAAAACATCACAGAAATCAATAATTTAAATGTTTTTCCAATTCCTGATGGTGATACTGGTGATAATATGTACCGGACAATTAAGGGTGGAATTGAGAAAATGAAGAGTGTTGAAGATAATGCTGTCGATAAGAAAGCAATAGCTTTAGCCGAAGGGATGATCTATAATGCAAGAGGAAACTCAGGTGTTATTTTATCTCAACTATTCTATGGTATTGCTTTAGGCTTTAAGAATATTCAAATTGCTAAAATGGAAGATATTTTAAAAGCATTTTTAGAAGGCGTTAATAAAGCATATTCATCTGTTAATCCCCCAGTTGAAGGTACAATTTTAACAGTAGCTAGGGAGGCAACAGAAGAACTTCAAAAGACTCATCAACAATATGAAACAATCGGTGATTTTGCTGAAGCATATTTAAAAGCAATGTATAAGTCTTTAGAAAACACACCAGAACTGCTTGCTGTTCTAAAAGAAGCAGGTGTTGTTGATAGTGGTGGTGCTGGCCTTTATATGATTGCGAATGGCATAAATGAAGCAATCCATGGTAATTCTTACTTAATGGAAAATGTTTCTGAAAAAGCCTTTCAACAATTAGATTTTAATAAATTCACAAGTGATTCAATTTTAGAATATGGTTATTGTACAGAATTATTAATTAGACTTATGCATAAAAAATGTGATGTTGAACATTTTAATGAACAAATCATCATTGATTATTTAGAAACAATCGGTGATTCTATTGTTTGCTTCAAAAAAGATTCAATTGTTAAGATTCATGTTCATACAATGACACCACATAAAGTATTAGCATTTTGTCAACAATTTGGTGAATTCTTAACTGTCAAAATTGAAAATATGACACTTCAACATAATGAGAAAAAAGAAGATGTTAATTTTTTACCAAAAACAAAGAAAGCCAAAAAGAAATATAGTTCTATTATTGTTGCTGATGGTGATGGAATCATTAACTTGTTTAAAGAATTAGGTGTTGATTATGCCATTGATGGAGGCCAAGGTAAAAACCCTTCAATAAATGATTTTATCAAAGCCTTTGATGAAGTTAATGCTGAAAATATATATGTGTTCCCAAATAATTCAAATATTATTTTAGCAGCAACACAAGCAAAAGAAGTCTATGATAAAGCTAATATATATATTATTCCAACTAAAAACATTGGAGAAGCTTATTCATCACTTTCAATGCTTGATTATAGTTTAGAAACAGGCGATGAATTATTTGATTTATTTATGGAATCAAAAGATTCATCAACAACATTCTTAATTTCCCAAGCCACAAGAGATGTTGTCTTAAATGATGTGAAAATCACAAAAGATGATTATCTATCAATTATGGATAAAAAGGTTATCGCATCAACAAAATCTTTAATTGATACTTTTAGTCAAACAATCAATACTTTTGATGAACTTAATCTTATGACTATCTTCTTTGGTCAAAGTGTTAGCCAAGAACAAAAACAAGAAATTGAAGAGTTATTAAATAAACAATATCCAGATTTAGAATATTATACAATTGATGGTAATCAAGAAATCTTTGATTTGATTGTTATTAATGAATAAAGGAGAATGAAATGAATAAAATAGTTATTTTAACTGATTCTGCAAGTATGTTAACAACAGCTTTAAAAGAAGAATTTGGAGTTGTTGAAATAATTCCGATGCATTTCTATTTGAAAGGCGTTGAATATGATGCTGATGGTGATTGGAAGCTTTTTAGTGCAAAAGAATATTATGATTTAATGCGTAATGGTGAAATTGCTAAATCAGCACAAATTACAGAAAATCAATACTATACTGCATTTAAAAAGTATTTAGAACAAGGATTTGATGTTTTATCAATTTCATGTACTAGTGCTCTTTCAGCATCAATTAAAGAAAGCTACAAAGCTAAAGAAAAATTAGAACATGAATTTGAAAATCAACGTATTGAATGTGTAGATAGTGCTAATTGTTGCTTCTCTTTAGCAATGCTTATTAAAGAAGTTTCAAAACTTAGAGATCAAGGTTCATCAATGGATGATATCTTAAAATGGATTGATGAGAATAAATTGTTCTTTAATGAAGTTGGAACAGTAGAAAAACTTACATATCTACGTTTAGCAGGCCGTATTAGTGCATCAGCTGCTTTCTTTGGTGGTATCTTAAGTGTCAAACCAATTGTTGTTTATGATGAAGTTGGTCATAATGTAGCTGTTGAAAAAGTTAAAGGTCGTAAAGCATCTTTTGAAAAGATTGCTGATTATATCAAGAAGTATGCTAAGTTAGATGTTATCAATGATGTTTATATTGCTCATGCTGATTGTTTAGAAGATGCTGAAATGGTTGCTGATTTAATTCAATCAAGATTTGAACATAAAGTTAATTTCCATTTTGGCTTCATTGAACCAGGTGTCGGTTCATCAGTAGGTCCTGGAACATTAATCCTTGCTTTCTATGGTCTTAGCGACATTAGATTCTTAAATAAATAGGTCATATTAGTTGCTTAGATAACATTTTCGGTGTATAATGTATATGGTTAGTTATTGCTAACCATATATTTTAAATTAACTGTTAGCCTATGCTAACTGAATATAGGAGGGTTTATGCTTAAAAAATTATCTGATTTTAAAATAGCTGAACAAGGAACAATCAAACAAGTTTTAGGTGAAGGTAGAGTTAGAAGAAGATTATTTGATATGGGGGTTACTCCACGTGCTAAAGTTATTATGATTAAGAAAGCTCCACTTGGTGATCCAATTGAAGTTAATTTAAGAGGTTATATGCTTTCTCTTCGTAAAGATGAAGCAGAATTAATTATTGTGGAGGTCGATGAATAATGAAGACATTTGCGCTTGCGGGAAA
>DBWT01000077.1:12238-15130 GCA_002309035.1 Caryophanales bacterium UBA1231
TTTATTTTAGATGAAAAACCTGATTGTATAATCAATATTGTCGATGCGACAAACTTAGAACGTAATCTTTATCTAACTACACAATTGCTTGAAATTGAAGTTCCATTAGTTATTGCACTTAACATGGCAGATGCTGTCGAAAAACAAGGAGATCGTATTTGTGCATCAACACTTGAAGAACAAATTGGTGTTCCTGTTGTTTTGATTTCTGCTTTAAAGGAAACAAACATCGATGAATTAATGAGAGTAGCATACGAAGAATCGTTAAAGCCAAGAAAGGCATTAACTGTATTACAAGATGGTCCTTTGGCTCATCTAATTCGTGATGTTACAATTTCTTTCAAAGGTCAAGATACACCACACCCATTGTTCCATGCGATTAAATTAATTGAAATGGATGAACTTGAAACAAAAGATCATCCAGATTTAGTTAAGATGGTTAATGAATTTAAAGAAACATTTAGTGATGATACTTTTGGTGATGACTTTGAAGCATTAGTAGCAGATGCAAGATATCAATATATTACATCAAATTATTCACAAGCTTATGTTAAACATGAAACACAAGAAATACTAACAGACTCTGATAAAATTGATAAAGTCTTCACACATAAATGGATTGGTATACCAATCTTTCTAGTGATTTTATTCTTAATATTCCATTTAACATTTTCTGAGAACTTATTCTTCCTAGGTGGCATACTTGAAAGGGCAGGTGCTCGTCCATCATTTAGTGGAACGATGTTTGAAGGCTTACTTTGGAGTGAAAGTGGTATTAATTCGCCAGGTGTTATTTTATTTAATTTGGTTGAATCTTTAACTGGTGCTTTTTCTAATCTTGCGGCTGGATGGTTATCATCAGCTAAACCATGGGTTAGTGGTTTAATTGTTGATGGTATTTTAGCTGGTGTTTTCTCAGTAATATCATTTGTTCCACAAATTTTATGTTTATTCTTATTCTTCTCAATATTAGAAGATACAGGTTACATGGCCCGTGTTGCATTTATTCTAGACCGATTATTTAGAAAATTTGGTTTAAGTGGTCGTTCATTTATGCCAATGATTATGGGATTTGGTTGCTCTGTACCTGCGATGATTAATACGAGAACATTATCTAATGATTATGAAAGAACAGCAACAATAAGAGTTATTCCATTTTTCTCTTGTGGTGCAAAACTACCAATTTTAACAGCTATCGCTGGTGGTATCGTTATGCGTTTTGGATTAGGTAATGCTGATATCATTACTTATTCAATGTATGTTCTTGGTATCGTAACAGCTATTGTTTCAGTATTATTAATGAGAAATACAGTAATGCGTGGTGATACTTCACCATTCATTATGGAACTTCCACATTATCGTTTACCAAAATTTAAATCATTGATGATGCTTTTATGGGATAAATTAAAACACTTTATTAAAAAAGCATTCACTGTTATTTTAGCTTCAACAATCATTATTTGGTTCTTACAAAGTTTCACACCTCAACTTAAATATATTGAACAAGCTGACCCTAATTCAGTAGCTGATGAAATCTTTGAAGAGCTAGCAGATGATGAAACATTTAAAATTACTATTAATAAATATGCTGATTTAGAAGCATTTGATGATGATGGCAATTTACAAATCGAATTCAAAGATGCGGTTGCATATCTTGAAGAAACTGAAAATGAACAGTTTAAAGAAGAAGTCTTAGGACCAGTCTTAGTTAAAGCATATGATGAGTATATGGGAGTTGTAACTAGTCAAGATTATTTGGATCAAAATGATTCTGTTCTTGCTAACTTTGGTCAAGCCATCACACCATTTTTTACACCTGCTGGTTTTGGCTCTCAATTAAATGTTAGTGGTTGGATTTTCCCTGTTTCAATTTTAACAGGATTGATTGCGAAAGAAAATGTTGTCGCAACCTTCCAAGTTCTAGCTCAAGCCGGATCAACAAAGAGTCTAATGAATGTATCTTCAAATGAAGAAAAGATTGATGCATATCTAGATTTATATAATATTGCCTTAGATGAAGATGGTATTAACGCCACTGTATCAACAATTAAGTCAACTGGTATTAATGTTGCAGCATTAATCGCATTTATTGCTTTTAATATGTTAACAATACCATGCTTTGCAGCAATAGCCACAGCTAAAGCTGAATTAAATGATCCAAAACGCTTTAGAAATACTCTTTTATTCTGGTTGGCTGTATCATTTATTGTTTCTTCAGCAATCTATTTAATTGGTACTTGGTGGTGGACATTGTTCATTTTCCTAGGTATAATTACGATAACAACAATTTCTGTGATTTTATTTAATAAAAAGCATGCGAAGGTATCATAATGACATGGTATGAAATCTTAATAATCCTCTTGATTGTGGCTTTTCTTGGCATAATTATTGGTCGCTATTTCTATAAAAAATCAAAAGGCTTACCTACTGGTGAATGTGCTTGCTGTCAAAAAAATAAAAAGAATGCTTTAATTAACGCTTATCACAGAAAATACAAATAATAAGATAAAGCAAAACAGATGTAAAAATTATTGTTTTATGATATTATATATTAACTTAATAAGATAGTTCGAAACCATCCTATCTATAAATAAAACTAGGGAAAGGGAAAAGTAGGCGAACTATGCCTACTTTTTAATTATTTATTATGAAAAGAATATTTAAAGAATTTATTGAGCTTTCAAGAGCTTTACCAGGTCTTTTGATGGCTGTGTTTATTACATCAATTGTTTTAATGAATCTTTTAGCTAATAAAAGTATAAATACTAATACTTCATTTCTAGCTGTTGATTGTGGCATCATTTTTTCGTGGGTTACATTTTTAGTCATGGATATGGTTGTTAAAAGATTTGGCTTAAGAGCAGGCAATATGCTTACCATTATGGGCCTAAT
>DBWT01000029.1 GCA_002309035.1 Caryophanales bacterium UBA1231
TTGGATGACTTCAATTAGATGATTCTTTTCCATATTGTATGCTTGATTGATACAATGGTATACTGCACTGGCTTTAGAAGATCCATGTGCTTTGATAATGTTTTTCTTAACACCAAGCATAACGGCTCCACCATAGTTGTTGTAATCCATGAAATCTTTGATTTTCATGACTTCTTTTTTAATTAGTAATGCACCCATCTTTGTTTTGAAAGAAGAAGTCAATGTTTTCTTTAAAAGTTTTAAAAGTTCTAGACCAGTTCCTTCAACTGATTTGATTAAAACATTACCTGAAAAGCCATCACAAACGATTAAATCATAATCACCACTTAGAACATCTCTTGATTCCATGTTACCAACAAAATTAATTGATGGGGTATTTTTTAATAATTGATAAGCTTCTTTGCTTCTTTGATCACCTTTTTCTTCTTCCGTACCAATATTAAGTAGAGCAACTCTTGGATTAGTTTTACCAAATGCTCTTTCCATATAAAGACTTCCCATTAAAGCGAATTGTTGAAGATAGAAAGGTTCACAATCAACGTTTGCACCACTATCACAAACACCAACGATTGATTGATTCATTGTTGGCAAAATTGGACAAAAGGCTGGACGCTTAACACCAGGGATTCTACCAATTCTCATAACTGAACCAGCAAGAATGGCACCTGTTGAACCAAGTGATACTAAACCTTTGACAGTTTCATCTTTGTGAAGAAGTTCTAAAGCTTTAACTAAAGAACTTTCTTTCTTTTGGCGAATAGCTTCAGTTGGTTTATCATTGCATGATATAACTTCTTTGGCATCCAAGAATTCAATTCTTGTATTATCATATTGATAGTTTTTCAATTCTTCTTTTAAGATATCTTCATCACCACTAAGAATTAGGTATAAATCATTATTCTCATTTAATGCTTTTACAGCACCTTCGATATTTGCTTGTGGACTACGATCACCACCAAAGCAATCAACAATTATTTTAATCATAATATTCTCCTTATTATTTTATATGCTTATTTTATCATAATTAGTGTTTTTTTTCAAAAAAAACGATGATTTAGATTAACTAATAAGCACCATACATTGGTTTATATTATTTGATATTTAATAAAAAATATGTTAAAATATAGTATATAATTAAAGGAGATATTAAATATGTATACTTTATTTACTGATTCAGATTGTGACGTTACACCTTCATTTTGTGAAAAATATGGTTATAAGCTTATCAGTATGCCATACGTTATTGATGGTGTTGAAGTAAAACCTTATGTTGACTTTGATGTATTTGAATGTCATGAATTTTATGAAAGATTGAGAAAAGGTACAATTCCAAAGACTTTCGCAATCAATCCATATGATTATGTTCAATATTTTGAACCTGAATTTAAAAAAGGTAATGATGTAGTTTACGTACATTTTTCAAAAGCAATGAGTGGAACATTTAATGCTTTGAATATCGCTTTAGATGAATTAAAAGAAATGTATCCAGAAAGAACTTGCTATTTAATCGATACAAAAGGTATTTCTGTTTTAAGCCGTCAAATTGTTGGTGCAATCGGTGAACTTGCAGTTGCAGGCAAGAGTGCCGAAGACATCGTAAAATGGGCTGAAACTGAAATCTATCATTATGCAGTTTACTTTTTCGCCAGCGACCTTAAGTTCTTCCAAAGAAGTGGACGTGTAAGTGGCTTATCAGCTTTCTTTGGTCAAATGTTAGGTATTCACCCAATTATTTATGTTGGTGAAGATGGCAAGATGACTAATCTATCAACAGTTCGTGGTAAACACGCTGCTTTGAAAAAGTTAGTTGGGTATGTTGAAGAATTAGGCGATGATATTAAAAAATATCCATTATTCATTGCTCATGCCGATGCTTTAGAACTTGCTAAGATGCTTGGCGAAATGCTTGTTGAAAAGTTTGGCGATGATTTAAATATTGAATATGTTGAAGTTAATCCAACAATCGGTTCACACTGCGGTCCATCATCAATTGGTGTAAGTTTCCATAGTATTCATCGTTAATAATTTTTTAAAAAAGTTTATAATATACTAATTGGAGAAAAACTCCCTTAAGTGGGAGTTTTATCTTTTAAAACTAAAGGAGAAATTATGATTGAAAAAAAGGTTTATTCTGAAGAAAGGAGCTTATATAGTCTTCATAACGAAGAAGTTAGTGAATGTCTTTTCGAAAGTGAAATTGGTGAATCACCATTAAAAGAAGCTTCCAACATTTGTGTTAAAAATTCACAATTTAAAATTCGTTATCCATTTTGGCATAACACTAATACAACAGTTACTGATTCTTTACTTGAAGTAGCATCTCGTGCTCCTTTTTGGTATGATAAATCTTTAACTTTAAATAATGTTACTATTAATTCAGTTAAAGCAATTAGAGAATCTACTAATGTTTTAATTGAAAAGTCGCATATTACAACTGATGAGTTCTGTTGGAAATGTGAAAAAGTAACAATTATGGAATCGGATATTGTCAGTAACTATGCTTTTCTTGATAGTATAGAAATTGATTTCATCAATAATCACTTTGGTGGAAAATATGCTTTCCAATATGTTAAGAATGTAACAATCAAAGATTCAATTCTCGATACAAAAGATGCTTTTTGGCACAGTCAAAATGTGACAGTTATTAATTCAACAATTAATAGTGAATATCTTGGTTGGTATTCAAAAAATCTTACACTTATCAATTGTAAATTAACTGGCATTCAACCACTATGTTATGCAGAAAATGTTAAATTGGTTAACTGCGAAATGCTTGATGCTGATTTATCTTTTGAATATTCAACAATTGATATCGATGCCAATAATGTCATTAAGAGCATCAAGAATCCATTAAAAGGAACTATTAAAGCAAAAGCAATTGGACAAATCATTTTTGATGAAAATCGTAGAGATTCTGATGGTGATGTTATAATCGAGGTGGAAAATGATAGCCTTAATTGATATTGGTAATACAACCATCGGATTTGCTTTAAAAAATAAAAAAATCGAACTTCTAAAAGTTGTTGACACAAAAGATTTAAAAAATCATAAAAATATCGATGAAGTCATAAAAGGTGTTTATCAAAATGTTGATGCATGTGTTATTTCATCAGTAGTCCCATCGCTTAATGATTTATTTAAAGCATATTTTATAAAAGAATTTAGGATTGAACCACTCTTTATATCAGTTGAACTAAATCATAAATATCAAATTGATTTAGATAATCCTCATGAATTAGGTGCTGATTTATTATCGGTTATCTTTGGTTCAAGTCTTTATTTCAAAGAAAGTATCATTGTTGATTTAGGAACAGCATCAAAGTTTCTTGCGGTAAAAGGTGATGTCTTTATAGGTGGTGCGATTGCACCTGGATTTGAAGGATCTTTTAATTCTCTTTTCAGTAATGCTGAACTACTTAATGAATTCAAATTAAAAGATACTTTCCATGCTTTAGGTCACAACACAAATGATTGTATCGCAAGTGGTGTTATATTAGGACATACATCTTGTGTTGATGGAATGATTCAAAGAATCAAAGAGGAAACAAACATTCAAAATATAATTTTAACTGGTGGTTGTTCTAAATACATCATCGATCATTTAAAGAGTGAATACTTATATGTTCCAAATCTTATCTTTGAAGGAATGCTATTGATTTATGAAACTCGAAGATAAAAAAAGAATATTGATTATGGGGTGTGCAGGTAGTGGAAAATCCACGCTTGCCAAAACTTTAGGTGAAAAGCTCAATATTGAGATATGTCACTTAGATAAATTGTTCTATAAACCCAACTGGGAAGAAGAAGATAAAGAGGTTTTTATTTTAAAACAAAAAGAAATCATCGAAAAAGATCAATGGATTATTGATGGTAATTATCGTCATACACTTGATTTACGATTAGAAAGGTGCCAATTAGTTATTTATTTAGATTATAATAGATTAGTTTCAATCCTTGGAATATACAAAAGATATAAAAAATATAAAGGCGTTCAACGTGATACTATCGCAACCGGATGTTTTGAAAAACTGGATAAGGATTTTCTCTCATGGGCATGGCACTTTAAGAAACAGTCAAAGCCCATTCTTATGGAAATGATTAAAAAGCACAACGTTGAGATGATTGTTTTTAAAACAAGAAGAGCTTTAAAGCGTTGGCTAGCAAAAATATAAAGATTTGTGAGAAATCGTTTACATAATATATTTATTTGTATTGTTATTTCTTTTGTATTATAATGATAGTAGAAATTGTCGAAAAGGAGGATTTGTTTATGTTAACAAAATCTTTTAAACAATTTTTCGCATATTATTATTATCCAAGTGAGTATCATGAATAATTGATATCTCTTGGCCTTTTCGGCTTGGATAATAGAGTTATTACATGATACAATCAAATGTAGGTAATAACTCTAAGATAAAATTTGAATTAGTGCTATTACCTCCAAAGCGGTGATAGCTTTTTTTAAATTAACTAAAGAGAAAAAGTGGAGGAATTTATGAAAAAATTATTTTTAGTTTTATTTTTTGTTTTAAGTATGTTTACAGTTGCATCTTGTGATTTTGGTAAAAAAGATGTTAAGAAAGTTACAATTATTCAACTTGCCAGCCATGAAGCTTTAGGCAAAGCAACAGAAGGTATTATTGAAGGTCTAAAAGAAAATGGTTTTAAAGATGGTGAAAATATTAAAGTTAATGTTTTAAACCCACAAGGAAATGCGGATACATTAGCACAAATGGCAGAACAAGCTGTTCTTGAATCTGATATGATTTTCTGTGTTGCAACACCTGCTGCTCAAGCAGTAAAGACAAAAGCTGAAGAGCTTGGTAGCGATGTTCCTATTCTATTTACAGCTGTAACTGATGCTGCTGAATCTGGTATTATTCCATCTAATGAACATCCTGGTGGCAATATTACTGGTACATCTGATTTAAACCCAGTTAAAGCTCAAGTTGAAATGGTTAAAGAATTAGGTTTATCTAAATTTGGTTTCATTTATTCATCGGATGAAGATAATTCAATTATTCAATTAAATCTTGCTAAAAGTGCATGTCGTGATTTAGCTCTAGAATTAACTGAATTCTCTATAACTAATGTTGGTTCAGACTTAGATTTAGTTTTAAATTCAATTACAAGTAGTGATTTACAAGCAGTTTACATTCCAACAGATAATAAGATGTCTGCTAACGTTGAACACATCGCTGATGTTTTAAATAATGCTGGTATCGTAACAATCGCTGGTGAAGAATCAATGGTTAATAAAGGTGCAACTTTAACTTTCGGTTCTGTTGACTACTTCAGTTTAGGTAAAGAAACTGGCTTAATGGGTTCATTAATTTTCAATGGCCAAAAACCTGGTGATCTTGATGTTAGATATTCACCTAGTACAGACTTATTTGTTAATAAGAGTGCTGTTGTTGAATTCAATTTACCTGTAAGTGAAGAATTTTTAAATAGAGCAACAAAAATAATCTAGGAGTTAACTATGCAATTTATTACACTAATAAGTGTTGTTGATTTCTTCTCGATAAGTATAAAACTTGGGTTGATTATTAGCATAATGGTTATTGGTGTGCATATATCATATCGTATTCTAAATTGTGCTGATTTAGGGATTGAAGGTATCTTTCCACTTGGTGGATGTGTGTGCCTCTTGCTAATGCATTTTGGTGTCCCACCTCTTGTGGCAACCCTCGTCTCAATCATTGTTGGTGGTATTGGCGGTTTAGTAACAGCCTTGCTACATACAAAATTAAAAATCCCAATGATTTTATCCGGAATTATTACCTTAACAGGGTTTTATTCCATTAACCTTTTGATTTTAGGTTTCTCTAATTCTGGTAGTAATCAATCAATTACAAGAGCATCTCTTTCAATTAAGAGCGGAACATCACTTTTTTATAAACTTGTTCCACTATTTAATAGTTGGGGGATGAAGCAAGTATATAGTTTGACTTTATCGACTATTATCATTATGCTTATTATTCTTGCCATTGTGTTAGTTGGTATTTATTATTTCTTTGGTACAGAAATTGGTATGTCAATTCGTGCAACCGGTGATAACCCACAAATGGCCAAAGCCCAAGGTATCAATACTGATCATATGATTATTGTTGGATTAATTTTATCTAATGCTTTGATTGGCCTTGCTGGTGCATTGTTTGCACAAAACATGGGAACGGTAAGCGTCGTGAATGGTAAAGGTATGATTGTTGTTGGTTTAGCATCAATTATCATTGCTGAAGCAATTTTTGGAAGAAGAAGTTATAAACTACAATTAATTTCCATTGTTTGTGGTACAGTAATTTACTATTTGATGCGTCAATTATCAATTGTTCTAAATCTATCTGAATTCTTAGATTTAGCATCAGCTATTTTAATTGTCATCATTCTATCATACCCACTAGTTAAAGAAAAAGTTCATGCTCATCGTCAAAAGAGAAAAGGTGATGCCAATGCTTAAATTAGAAAAGATTTCAAAAGTATTCCATCCTGTAGGTGTTGATGAACCAAGGATTGCTTTAGATAACATTAATTTAGATATCGAAAATGGTGAGTTTGTCACAATCATTGGTGGTAATGGTAGCGGTAAATCAACTTTAATGAATGTCATTTGTGGTGTTCATCGACCTGATCAAGGCAAAATCTTAATTGATGGAATCGATGTAACTAATATGCGCGAAGATAAACGTGCTAAATATCTAGGTCGTGTCTTCCAAGACCCTCTCATGGGGACAGCCGCATCAATGAATGTTTTAGAAAATCTTGAACTTGCATATAAACGTGGTGAAAGAAGAGGCTTAAGTTGGGGCTTTAAAAAAGAACATCGTGAAAAGATTGTTGAAATTGTCAGTCAATTAGGTTTAAACTTAGAAAGTCGTCTTGACCAGAAGATTGGTAGCTTATCTGGTGGCCAACGTCAAGCAATAACACTTTTAATGGCTACATTAAAAATGCCAAAACTATTGTTATTAGATGAACATACAGCTGCTCTTGATCCTAAAACAGCATCGATTGTTTTAGATTTAACAGAAAATGTTGTTAAAGCTAATAACCTAACAACACTAATGATTACACACAATATGCGTGATGCCTTAAAATATGGCAATCGTTTAATTATGCTAAGTGAAGGTCATATCATTTTAGATGTTAAAGGTGAAGATAAAGCTAAACTAACAATCGAAGATTTAATTCAAAAATTTGAAAAATCGGGTATGGATTCAGTTGTTAGTGCTGATATGGTCCTATCTAAATAATGAAATAATGAGGAAGTTATGCTTCCTCATTTCTTTATATAAGATTTGAAAAATCTTTTAAAAAATAGTATAATAATTTATAAAGTGGAAAATAAAACAATGAAAAAATTTCAACAAATCTATTTAGAAATTACGAATATTTGTAATCTCAAATGTCCCTTTTGTCGAATTGATTCAAGACAAAAACAATTCATGACTTTTGATGATTTCAAATATTTCATCTCACTATGTCAACCATATACAAATAGTTTTTATCTTCATTTAAAAGGTGAACCATTATTACATCCAGAAATCGATGAATTTCTTGACTATTTGAATCAAAATAGTATTCCTGTTAAAATTACAACTAATGGAACATTATTAAAAGAAAAATGTAATATCCTATTAAAATATCCTGTGTTAAAGCATATCAATATTTCGCTTCAAGCGTGTTGTGCTTTAAGTATTGATGAAAAGAAAGAATATTTTGATAATTTGTTTACTTTTTTAAATAGTATCAATAATCAATATATTCATCTCCGCAATTGGATTAATAATGAAGAAATCTTTAAGACCTTAAAAAGATATTTGAAAGATTTAGAAAACATCGATAATTTTAAAATCAATGATCATTTAATATATCATTTAGGTGATGAATTCACATGGCCAAATGATGAAAAAGAAAAAGTACCAAATGGACCTTGCTTAGGTGGAAAAATGCAGTTAGGTGTCATGGTTAATGGTGATGTTGTCTTATGTTGTTTAGATGATGAAGGTAAAACTAAATTAGGTAATTTAAAAGAAAACACTTTAGAAGACATTTTAAATAGCGAATTATATCAGTTGAGTATAAGTAAAATGCCTTATTTTGACATTTGTCAAAAATGTCATTATCGTATTCGTTTTATGAAGGAGGATGTATGAAAGTCAAAGTAATTGAGCATAATGACGATGAAGTCATAGTGACGATTCATTGTCGGGAAGTTACTGATGAAATCAAAGAATTGATCAATCAAATTGAAAGTACAAATGTTACTTTGATGGGTAAAGATAATAATGAATCTACAGTCCTCTCGTTAAAACAAATATACTACTTTGAGGCTGTCGATAATCGTGTCTTTGCTTATTTAAAAGATAAAGTGTATGAAGTAGATAAAAAGATAGCTGAACTAAATAATTTCTTAAAATTTACATCCTTTGTGCAAACTTCAAGAACGATTATTTTAAACATTAATTGTGTTAATAAGATCCAAACACTAGTTAATGGACGTTTGTTAGCTCAACTATCTAATGACGAAAAGATGATTATTACTCGTCAATATGCTAAAGATTTTAAAGATAAATTGAAAGGAGGAAGAAGATGATGAATACAAAAAAGATTGCACGTTTTTTGACAACGTTTATCACATTGTTTATTATTATTTTTGCTGTAACATTTATCACAAAAATAATCGTTGATGATTTAGTCTTTAAACAAAAATCACTTGCTTTTAGATACATCTATATCGAAGTATTTGTTATCGTTTTATCATCACTTTTACTAACTTTCTTTTATCAAATTAATAAAATAACATTATTAATTCAAATACTTGTTACATATTTTATTGTTATTGTTGATATTTATTCAATGGGTTTCATTAGTGGTTGGTTTAGTTTCAAAAACATAACATTTGTGATTGTGTCATTTTCGATTAATGTCATAGGTGTGGTCATAGTCTCACTGATTGCTCAAATCAGAAAACACATCCAACAAGATCGCTTAAATAAACAATTAGCAGAATATAAGGAGAACGATCAAAATGAAGAAAAGTAGAATCCTTATATTAATATTTAGTCTTGTTTTAGTTTTATCTTTATTTAGTATTAAAATAGGTGCTAAAACAAATGATTTAATTGTCTTAGAAAAAGTTGATGTGGAAATCTATGGAAGTGATAAATCTGATATTAAAGTTGCATTTGAAACAAAAGATGAACTTCTAAATTTAGAAATGAGTATTACATATTATCAAGGTGATCAAAAAGTTACACACCAAATCTATTCATTACTTCAAGCAACAGGTGATACTTGTGAAATTGTTAAAAATGGTGAATTCCATGATAATATGTATGAATATGAATTCATTTTAAAATCATATGCGAAAATATCAACATTTGGTATTACTTTCAAATATGTCGTAGAAAGTGACATTCATGAACAATACTTAGCTATCACTAATGGTAATCCTAATATTTCTCGTAATATTTTCACTATTCCAAATGCCATTACGATTGGTTTAATCGTTAGTATTGTTGTGGCATTCGGCACATACATTATTGTCAAGAGTAGTGAAAGTAATGTTCAAATTGAAGAAGAAGATGTTGAAATCGAAAGAAGCAAAGGTGATAATGGTGAATAATTGTTATTTAGAAGATTACAATATTATCAAAGTTATCACAAACGGTAATGATATTAAAATGGAAAATGAGAACATCAAATTGAAACTTCTTAAAGAAGAACACTTTGATGAAAGACATTTAACCTTTGAAACATCAGAAGAACTTAAAACAAATGAAGATTATTATTTACTAATCGATGGAAAAAGAGTTCATCTTTCACTAGGCAAAATCACTAGAACACCAGCATTTGATGTTAAAAACTACTATGATGGTCCACTAGGCTTTGAATATTTTCCATCACACACTGTTTTTCGTCTATGGAGTCCAGTTTTAAAAGAAGTTACACTTTGTTTGAATGATAAAAAATACCATCTTGAATATAAAAACAATCACTGGGAAGTTGATGTAAAAGGTAATCATAAAAATAAACCATATTATTATGTTGTAAGAATTAATGATGAACCATTTATTACTTTAGATCCATATGGTGTTAGTGGCAATCAAAAAGTTAATTATGTTGTTGATTTAGCAAGCACATATTCATTTAAAGCAAGAAGCTATGTCAATGTTTCAACAATTAATGATGCGATTATCTATGAAGCACATTTAAAAGATTTATCATATCCAACTACAGGTAGTTATTATTTAGCCACAAAAGATAAAATCTCTTATTTAAAGGATTTAGGTATTACGCATTTACAAATTATGCCAATTAATTCTTTTTTCGGTGTTGACGAAGAACAAAAAGATGAACTTTACAATTGGGGCTATAATCCTTTGGAATACATGAATCCGACAGGTTGGTATGCAAAAAAGCCAAATCATCCAACTTCGAAAATTAATGAAATCAAGAAAATGGTTGATGCTTTCCATATGGAAAACATAGGTATTAATTTAGACGTTGTCTTCAATCATGTTTATAAAGATACATTATTTTCTTATGGAATGATTGTTCCAGGTTATGTCTTTAGATGTGATGATCGAGGATTCATGAGTGATGGCTCTGGTTGTGGGAATGATTTAGCAACAGAACATTTAATGATACGTCGTCTAATTATTGATACTTGTAAATATTATGCTTCATTTTATCAATTTGATGGTTTTCGTTTTGATTTAATGGGTTTGATTGATATTGAAACTTTACAAGAACTTGAAAAAGCATTAAAGGCTATTAATCCCAATATTCTTTTATATGGTGAAGGTTGGGTTATGAATTCAGCCATCGATATTAAACTACTTGCTAATTTAAACAATAAAGATAAACTTCCTAGTTTTGGCTTTTTCAATGATTCATTCAGAAATACAATAGTTGGAAATCAATTCACAAAAGAAAAAGGTTTTATTATGGAAAGACCTTTTGATTCACTAACTATTCTTAAGTGTTTATGTGGATCAGATATGCCTAGTCAATCAATCAATTATTTAGAATGCCATGATAATTATACTTTAAATGATTATTTAGAAGTCATGGGTGTTAAAGATGTCAATAAGAAAAAAGATTATTTGAAATTTGGTCTTGCTTTATTAATGTTATCGATTGGTACACCATTTATTCATGCAGGAATGGAATTTGGCCGCACTAAAAATGGTGAAAACAATTCTTATAAATCAAGTATTGATATTAATAAGATTGATTGGTCAAAAGTAAGTGAATATAAAGATGTTATTTCATATTTAAAAAAGCTCATTGATTTTAGAAAAACACATCGAAGTGTAAGAATCAATCATCAAGAAATCATCAAAAATGGTTTTAAACTATTAAAAGAAGAACACTATATTCATTATTTCTTTAGTGAAGAAGAATATATTATCACAAACAATTATCAAGAAATCAATATTCATGATATTGTTATTAATAAACCAGGTGTATACGTATTCCAAGATAAAAAACGAATATTATAAAAAAAGACACATCATAAACAAATCGTTTATGATGTGTTTTCTTTATAGAATTTCTTCTCTTTCGTTGATTACATCGATAATCTTTTGGGACATGATTTTATATAGTGGAAGTGCTAAAGCAATTGTTGTGATGACAATTAAGAATAGCACAAGGTATAGTGGTGAACGATAAGTCATCATATACATCGATAGATGAATAATATTCAGCTTATCGAAGATGGTATTGTTATAAATCCTTATAACAACAAACGATCCAATTAAACCAATAATATAAGCTATTAAAGTAATAATTAGTGTTTGGAATACATAGATGAGTGATATCTTACCACCACTTAGACCTATTGATCTAAATGTTCCTATTTCTTTCTTTGAATCAACGATATCTAAAGTAATGATTGTCCATAAAATACCAATAGTGAATACCGCAAAGACAAATAAACCAGCACGTGATAATAGTTTAACAAATGGTGAAATCTCATATGAATCGATATCATCACGATACTTGAATAAGTCGATGATATAGCCTTTTGAATATGCTTCTTTGAATTGACGGTAGGCTGTTGATTCAAATGGTGACATTTCCGCAAGTAAGAATGAATTATTCTTAGGACCATTGTCATAGATGTATTTCATTAAGTTCTTACTTAAACCAATTGTATAATTGTTAGATTCTGAAATACCAACAATTTTTACTTGGCAAGTCACAGTTGTTGAACCATTAGTAAGTTTTAATGTGACTGGTGAAACATAATCACTTAAAATATAGTTTTCAATCCATGAATAGTTTTCATAGTTAGTTGGTTCACCAGCATCAACATAACGATAAAGTTTAGGTAAAACGTTGTAAGGTACAACAATTTCAAATTCATCACTATCGTTATTTACTTGGCGACCAATGATTTCATCATGTGTTCCATACATATCAGAAACAACAAATGATTTCAAAGATAACTCATTAGATGTAATCGTATAGTTCTTTAAATCTAAGTTACGTCTTCCTGATGTTAATGAAAGCTCGAGTGTTGATTTACTTAATTTGATTTTAGGCATTGGATTGCTAATTTCATTTAAGAAATCTTCATAGTTTAAATATACAGTATTCATCATTTTATATTCATTTAAATATGAATAATAAATCTTGTTTGTATCATCGATTGTATCATATTTCATAAATGAAGTGTATACTTCATAGTTTGTATCGATAATACCAACAACTTGATAAACAGTATCAGTAATTAATGTAAAATCAGAACCAATAATTTCTTCATATGTTAGATCTTTATCATACATATCGAAGTTTTTAAGCATAGAAACGATATAATCAGTAATCATAATCTCATGCTTTTCGCCTTTTGGTGTTCTTCCGGCAAGTAATTTATAATCATTAGTTGGATCAAATCTTGTTAGATATTCAATTTCACCAGTGTAGAATGAATTAGATAATCTAAATTCATCAGCTTTAAGAATAGAGACACTTTGATATTCGTGAAGATTCAAATCAGTGATTTCTTTCTTTATCGTATCATAGCTACCACTAGGAAGTGTAGTACCAATATAATTGTCATAAACTGATTGTTTTACATAATCTTTTGGTAATTCATATTTTGCTAAAATATCAGCATATAAATAGTTATTATCAACTGATGTGTAAACATTTTGACGGATTGGATCACCATTAAGCTCAATAACAAAGCTAAAGAAGGCAAGTGACATTGCACAAATGAAAGTCATTAAAATAAAACGAATCTTTTTATGATTAATATTCTTTAATGATAACTTTAAACTTGTCTTGATTGGTGCACTTACTTTAGCTAAATATAGTGCATTACCATTTTTAACTTTCTTAGCTTTTTCTTTTTTGTTTACAATCTTTTCTTTTTTAGTTTTAGTTTTTACTGTCTTTTCTTTAGCAGGTTTGTTAGGTTTTAATTTTTCAGCTTTTGGTTTAGTTTCTTTTGTCTTTTCAAGATTATTCTTTATAATGTTATTTCTTTTTTGATTGGAAAGGAATGCATGTTTAATAATTAAACTAATAATCAAAACCATAATAATAAGGGTAATTAGATAAATGATCTTTAACATATTATTCACCTATTTTTCCTTCATTGATATTTTGTTTTTTGATTTTTCTTATTTCAACAGGCACTGTTTCAATTTCTAATCCTTCAAGTTCATCATGATTTTGAATTTTAGCTTCAAATGGTTTTTTAATATCACTTGTAATGCTGCCATCATCAATTGTGATAATTCTGTCGCCAAACTTAAGAGCTGATTCTAAGTCATGTGTAACGACGATAATCAAACGATCACTAGATAAATCTTTCAATAAATTGAAGATGGAATCGCTAGTTACTGAATCTAAGTTACCTGTAGGTTCATCAGCAATAATCATTTTAGGATTTTTAATTAGAACTCTTGCTACAGCAATTCTTTGTTTTTGACCACCAGATAATTGATTAATCTTTCTTTTCTTTAGTTCAGATAGACCAACTTGTTCAATAATTTTATTACAACGTTCTTTGATTTCTTTTCTTGGGACTTTCTGCATTTCTAAAGGTAGTGCAATGTTATCATAAAGGTTTAAATCTTTTAAGATATTGTATTCTTGGAAGATGAAACCCATATAACTATTTAGATAACTATTTAGTTCTTTTGAAGAAAAACCTAAGAAATCAGCACCTTCAATGTAGATATTACCATCATCTGGTTTATCTAAGCCACCAAGTAAGTTAAGTAAAGTAGATTTACCACAACCAGATGGACCAATAATAAAGATTAATCCTTTTGTTTCAAAATTAAGTGTGATGTCTTTTAAAGCATGGATTTTTTCAGAACCTGATTGATAATATTTATTAACGTGTTCAACTCTTAATAAATATCCATAATCTTTTAAGGAAGCAAATTGTTTATTTTCCATGATTACCTCCTATATACTCTTGATAACATCAACCGGATTTTTACGGCTTAAGTTATAAAGAGGAATGATTACTGAAAAGATTGGGATTAAAAGACTCATTAATAAGACAATACCAATACCAAAGACATTCATTTTGATGATTGCAAGATTAACACTAGATAAACTTGTAAAGTGTTGATCTAAAACAAGCAAGAAGATGGATGTACCAATCGTACTGATGACGAATGCTGCTAAACCAATAATGATTACTTGGAATAAGTAAATTAAAGCTATTTTCCAACCACTAAAACCTAAAGACATATAAATACCGATATCACGAGTGTTGTTCTTGATGTTGATAATGATAAAGTTAAAGATCAACAAAACACTGAATAGTGTGAATACAAAGAAAACACCAATGAATAAAGGTAAATTATTAGTAATGAAATTATCAACTAATAAAATCTTTTCAAATGAAATATTAGAAATCGTAATATCATTGTTGATAAATTTACGATACATTTTAGCATTTTGTTTTAATTCGGTATTACTGTGAACAATTTCATTAAAGTAAATTGTTAAGAAGCGTCCTTCCATGAATGCGGCATTAACAATGACAGAATAATCGTTACTTTCAACATTGGGGGCGAAGTAGATGATTGGATCATCATCTTCAATAATCGCCTTAATGTAGAAGTTGACATCACAAGGTGTGTATGAAGTCATACAAATAAAGTTATTTGCATAAATCTTCTGCATTTCTGGATTTTGAGACATATCTTGATGAACAGGGATTTCATAATAAATCTTCTTAAATAAGAATTCTGCTTTAGTTTGATCGGTAAGATCATCGCTATTAATTTGAATATTTAAGACTTTTTCAAAGAAACCTGTTGTTAATGCGACTTGAATTGGTTCACCTTCTGGATGCATTTCTGGTGCTTTCATGTCGAGACCTAAATTTTTGAATGGACTATCATCATCTAAATCATCGATTTCTGATTGTGTTGGATACGATGAGATAATAACATTTTCACCAATATTTGTATCAGCAACCATATTGTAAATAATATTAGTATTAAAGTACTTAATATTATCAGATGAGAAGAACTTTTCATATTCAGGATCATCTAAGTATAGACCATTATAGAACAATGAATTATCGAAGAAAGCAGCTTGGGCTTTCGAATCAACTTTAACATCAGCATTGAATTCAGGGAAGAACTTTTTAAATTCACTGTAATTAGTTTCGACGATACCAATAATAACTAATGTTTTATTCAAATTATCGAACTTCATTTCTTGTTTTAAAAGGTCTTTTGAAGTCTTTAATGCTGGATTATTGAAATAATTGTAGTGAATTAAAGCTTCAGCTAAATAATCGGTAATATAAACTTTAACAATTGAAGGAGTTGATCTTACATAAACTGAAAAGTAGTTAGCTCGATCATAGATTTTTTCAGGAAGCGTTGATGATAGATAAATCATATCAATTGATGTTTGATAAAATTCACTATCCTTCTTTTCAGCAATCGGAAGATTAAATTTAACACCTTCTAATAATTGATAATTGTATTCTTCACTATTATAGCTATTTAAGAATTCTTCCTTTTGGAAATTGAAGAAAGCAGATTCTGCTGAATAGCCACGTGAAGAGTATTTAGAAACTAAGCCTACCACATTGTTTTGATAATCATTTTGGTATTTAGCATATACCAAAGTAGTGTTTGCGAGAGTCATATTGATAACGACACCAGCAAATATTAAGGCTATTGTAAATAATAACGAAATAAAGATGAAACGTTTAAGGTTCTTAAGAACAGCTTTAAATGATAAATGTAAGCTTGTTTTAAGAGGAACAGATATTAAATTAAGATTTAAATCAGTTTCACCTATTTGTTCTGGCTTTGTATCATTGATAATTGTACCATCTTTGATTTCAATAATACGATCTGCGTATTCATGAGCTAATTTATCATTGTGGGAAACGATAATAACAAGACGATCCTTTGATAATTCTTTCAATAAATTCATAACATTTTCTGAATTTTTAGAATCTAGATTACCAGTAGGTTCATCAGCAATCAAAAGTTTAGGATTTTTAATTAAACTTCTTGCGATTGCGACTCTTTGTCTTTGTCCACCAGATAATTGGTTCATTAAACGATTTTCTAAACCATCTAGGCCAACAAGTTTAATGATACTTAAGATTTCATCTTTATGTTGAGATGGTTTTTTATGCTGTAACTCTAAGCTTAAAGCGATGTTTTCATAAACTGTTAAGCTCTTTAAAACATTAAATTCTTGAAAGATAAAACCAACATATGTATTACGATAAGTATTTAATTCTTTTTTAGAAAAATCTTTTGTATTGACATTATCAACAATGATTTCTCCTGAATCATAACTATCAATACCACCAATAACATTTAATAATGTTGATTTACCACTACCAGATTTACCAAGAATGAAGTGCATGCCTTTTTCACCAAATTCAAGGTTGATATCTTTTAGGGCATGAGAGGCTTCGCTTCCAGTTTTATAGTATTTGTTTAAATTGTGAATTCTAATCATAAAATCACCTAAAAGATTACGTTATCAAATAGTGATTTTGTAATATATTCACCATTTTGATTTACGATTGCAACTTTATCTGTTGATACACGTACTGCCATTAAAACAACTTCTTCATTAGTATAGAACTTAGAAGTTTTTAGTACAGCAATATCGTAAGGCATTGTATAATATTCTTGTTCGAGTCTTGATAAATCAGTAAAATTAGATGTAAAAGGTATTTCCTTTAAGTAATGATTACAAATTTTAACATTTTTGATTTGTGAATTATCAGATAAAGTAATTGTTAAATGATAAATCTCAGGATCACTTGATAATTCATAATGCATTGCTTTAATTGTTAAACCTTTGTTTACTTTAAAAGTCGTTCTACGACCATTTGTTAAAACTAGTTGAATGACATTTTCTTCATCAATTGTTGAAACATTGATTTCATCAATTCCATGATGGGCATCTCGTTCTAGACCAGTTGGGATAATCGCATCATCATATGTGTTTGCTCCATCATAATAGTAGATAACAACATCATTAGATGTTTTTTCATAGACACTATCTTGATAAAGCAACCATTTACCAGCACCAGTAGTGAAAAGTTTTGTTAAAACAATATCACCACACCAATTACCTAGATAACCCCAAAGAAGAACATTTGTTGGATCTTCATGGTGGAATGAACGATAATTGTAATCAAAATAAGTACCATTTTGATTTAAATACTGATATGAATAATAATCAGCAATTTTAACACCAGTCATTGAATTAAAGACATAATATGGTTGTCCTGTGAAAACCACAGCTCTGCCATTTTTAAAGTTTCTCGCATCTTTAAATTCATAGTTACCATTTTCATCATACAAGAAACTTCCATCATGATGGATATATGAATAAAGATTAGTATCTTTATCACGAACAATTGCTAATCCATCATAGAAACTATCAGCATAGTTGATGTTTCTTAATTCATTTTCAAGTAAGATATTAAAATCTTCATCTAAATAAGCAAAAGAAGTAGTTCCATTTTCTTTTTTTGTAACTAATGCTTTTCCTTCAGAGTAATCACGTACTTGATAAAAATCATAAGGACATTTTTGATAATCACTATTAATGAAACTAAAACCATTTTCTGTTTCAATTTTCAAAAAGCCTTCGGCAAACATTGCATAAGATGAGATGCCATTAGGTAAGGTGTATAGTACTTTATTCTTTTCGTTGATGATTTTGTATTCATCACCTTTTTTGACAACCGCCTTTCCTTCACTAAATGGATATGCGATATCATATTGTGGTTTAATAACTTCCTCGCCATCTCTATTGATATAACCATATTTTGATTTTTGATTGATATAGCGGGAAATAACCATTAAATCATCAAACACTGTTGAAATGGTCTCATATTTTTCAAGGGACTTCATTTCTCCTTTAGCATTGTATAAATAAGGCGTTTTTCCAATATAGACAATAGCATAAGCATCTTTAAAATCATCGTTTTTACATGATGATAATAATGTACATAAATTCAATAATAAAAGAATAACAATAAATGTTAATATTCGATGCTTCATATACACCTCCTTATTCACTATTATACCAAAAACACATGTTTTTTTCAATTAAACAACTTTATGAACAAAATGAAAGAATGATATATAATGAGAAAAGAGAGTGATATAAAAAAATATGTAATTATTTGCTTTTTTATGCTATTTTATAGTATAATATATATGCATTATTATGTAGTATAAAGATAAAAAAGGAGAAATATATGAAAGAATATTCTGCAGAAAAGATTTATAACGTTGCGGTATTAGGTCACATGGGATGTGGTAAAACTAGTTTAG
This sequence comes from Caryophanales bacterium UBA1231, assembly GCA_002309035.1. The sequence goes on from DBWT01000029.1 coordinate 18,819, forward strand.
TTGAATCTATGTTATTCCTTGGCAAAGGTATCGCTAAAAAAGGTGAAGTTGAAAGAAAAAATACTGTATCTGACTATTTAACAGAAGAACAAAATCGTCAAACATCACTATCTACTGCTTTGATTCCTGTTGAATGGAAAGGTGCTAAAATTAATTTCTTAGATACACCTGGTTCTGAAGAATTCATCGGCGAAGTTGACAACGATTTATCAGTTGTTGATGGTGCTATTGTTGTATTAGATGCAACAAAAGGTATCGAAGTTGGTACTGAAAGAGTATGGGAAGCTTTAAGAGAGAAGAAGATCCCTACACTTGTTTTATTAAATAAATTAGATAAAGAAAATGTTAAGCCTGCTCAAGTAATGGCTAGCATTAAAGAATTTAGTTCAAAGATTGTTCCTATCTGCTTACCAGTTGGTGCTGAAGCTAGTTTTAAAGGCTTTGTTGATATCGTTCATAAAAATGCTTTTATTAATGGCAGCGAAGCAAGTGTTCCAGCTGATTTAGAAGGCGAAGTAGAAGAATACTTAATGACAATTGGTGAAGCTGTTGCTGAAACTAGTGAAGAATTATTAGATAAATTCTTCTCAGGTGAAGAATTATCAGCAGATGAAATCAAAGGTGGTTTAAAAGCTGGTGTTGCTTCATGTGACATTTTCCCTATGTTAGTTGCTTCTGCTACTAAAGATATTGCTGTAGCTAAATTATTAGATACAGTCTGTGAATTATTACCTTCTGCTTTAGATAAAGGCACAATCAAAGGTTTAAATCCAAAAACTAATGCTGAAGAAAATCGTAAAGTATCAGACAATGAACCTTTCTCTGCATTTGTTTTCAAAACAATTATTGACCCATTCCTAGGAACAATTAACTTCTTAAGAGTTAATAGTGGTACAACACTAAATGTTCAAGAAGCTTACATTCCTAATACTGATGGAACTTGCAAGATTGGTCAATTTATCACTCTTGCTGGTAAAAACCAAATTAATGTTGATTCATTCCATGCTGGTGACATCTGTGCTGTAACAAAAGTTGGCGAATTAGCAACTGGTTACACTCTATGTGATCGTAAGAGCCCTATTCAATACCCAAGTGTTGAACTTCCTACACCAATTCTTTATGTTGCGGTTGTAGCTAAAACTAAACAAGATGAAGATAAGATTTCTGGTGCTCTACAAAAACTTAATGTTGAAGACCCATCATTTGAAATCAAACGTAATCCTGAAACTACACAATTATTAATCGGTGGTCAAGGTTTAACACACATTGGTTATATCTTAGAAAAGATGAAAAACATGTTCAAAGTTGATGTTGATACATCAGATCCTAAGATCGTTTATCGTGAAACAATTCGTAAAGTTGGTTCTGCGCAAGGTCGTCATAAGAAACAATCTGGTGGTGCTGGTCAATTTGGTGATGTTTGGATTAGATTTGAACCAACAGAACAACCATTTGAATTTGCATCAGAAGTTGTTGGTGGCTCTGTTCCTAAAAACTACTTCCCAGCTGTTGAAAAAGGTCTACAAGACTGCTTAGAACATGGTCCACTTGCTGGCTTCCCAGTTATTGGTGTTAGAGCAGTTCTATATGATGGAAGCTACCACCCAGTAGATTCAAATGAAATTTCATTCAAGATTGCTGCATCATTAGCATTCAAGAATGCTGTTCCACTAATCAAACCTACAATCCTTGAACCAATTATGGAAGTTAAGGTAGTTGTTAAAGCTGATTACGTTGGTGACGTTATGGGTGATATGAACAAACGTCGTGGTTCAGTTCTTGGTATCGACCCACTTCCAAACGGCAAACAACAAATCACAGCATCAGTTCCTGAAGCTGAAATTACTAAATATGCAACTGACTTAAAGGCTATGACACAAGGTAGTGCTCATTTCAGTCGTAAGTTTGTTAGATATGCTGAAGTTCCAGAATATCTAATCGATAAGATTGTTGCAGAATACAAGAAAGAAAATTAATAAAAAAAGATTCCAGACGAATAATCGTTTGGAATCTCTTTATTTATTTTGATGATAATCATTGACTTGTGAAACAAAATAATCAAAGATTATCTGTGATTCTTTTGTATAAAGTCTTTCTGGATGCCATTGGACACCGATGATTGGAAGAGTTTTATGCATAATACCTTCAATAACATCATTGTGTTTAAAGATGATATCAAAATCTTTAGGTGGCATTTTAACAGCTTGGTGATGATATGAATTTACAGGGAAAGAGTCACTAAACTGTTTTGTATAATCATTTTTCAATACAGTATCAACCATATGTGAATGTTCTTTGACATCGTGCTTTAAACCAGCTTTATCGATGTCTTGAATTAAAGTTCCACCTAAGAAGGCTGATATTGATTGAATACCACGACAAATGCCTAAAACAGGCTTTTTATATTTGACCGCATGTTTTAATACAGCGTTATCTAGATGATCGACTCTTGCATCGATATCTTTAGAATCTGTATTTTCTTCATTATAGATACTTGGGTCAATATCATCGCCACCAATAATTAAAAAACCATCACAAAGATTGAGAACATTTGATAATTCGTAATCATTTAAAGGAAGAATGATTGTTGAGATCTTTCTTTCAATAAAAGGTTCTAAATAATTAAAATTAACTTGTACTTTGTAATTGGAATTAACCATCATAGTTCTTGGTACTATACCGATTATAGGTTTCATATTAAACCTCCATTATTCTTAAAGTATTTTATCATAAATTCTTAAAAAAGCAAAAAGAAAAGCATTTCATAGGTTGAAATTTACCTCAAAAAAGTGTATAATATAAATAAGATATGATGAGGTAAAATCAATGCCTAAGAAAAATATAATCCAAACTGAAGTTGTCCGTTACAATCCAAATTATGATTTTGGTTTAACAAATGAACAAATAATAGAACGTCAAGAACATCAACTTGTTAATAATGTTAAAATTGGTAGTAATAAAACCATTTTATCAATAATTATTGACAATGTTTTTACTTTCTTCAATTTAATGTTTGTTTTGATTTTTGTTCTATTGATTAGTGCGAACGCACCAATTATGAATTTTACTTTTGTTATTATTATCACAATCAATACAATAATAGGTATTATTCAAGAAATCAAAACGAAAAAAACAATCGATAAATTATCACTTCAATCACAACCAGAAGTGAGGGTTATGAGGGAAGGAAAAGAAGAAAAAATCAGTGTTCAAGAAATTGTCTTAGATGATATCGTTTGTTTAAATAGTGGTAATTCGATTTCGACAGATTCGATTATCGTAAAAGGCGAAATTGAAGTCAATGAATCACAATTAACTGGTGAATCAATTCCTATCAAAAAAGGTGTTGGTGATACAATCTATTCAGGTAGTTTTGTTTCAAGTGGTAATTGCTATGCTAAAGTCGAAAGAGTTGGTAAAGACAATTATATTGAAACAATATCAAAAGAAGCGAAGAAGATGACTAAACCAAAATCAGAAATCATGCGTTCGCTTAAATATTTACTACGTTTTGTTGGTATTATTTTTATTCCACTTGGTGTGATTCTTTATGCAAGAAGTGAAGGGATATTCTTAAAAGAAGGATTTTTTAACCGTGTTGTTCTCTTCTTCACAAGCTTTTTTAATCATAGTGCAACTTATTCTGAATCAGTACTTAGTACATCATCAGCTCTTATTGGGATGATTCCATCTGGATTAGTGCTTTTAACGACAATTGCTTTAGCTGTTGGTGTTAGAAGACTTGCTAAAAGTAAAACATTAGTTCAAAATATCTACTGTATTGAAATGTTATCACATGTTGATGTCGTTTGCCTTGATAAAACAGGAACAATTACTGATGGAACAATGAATGTTACACGTTACATTGAAGCAAAGCGCAATGAATTTGATGTTAAAGAAATCATCAGCAATATGAATGAAGCTTTACGCGAAAAGAATGCTACAAGCAAAGCTTTAGAAGAATATTTTGGTTTTAGTTCGAAACTCAAAGTTGAACAAGTATTACCATTTAAATCTGAAAATAAATATAGTGCTGTAACATTTAAAAAAATTGGAACATTTGTTTTAGGCGCTCCAGAGTTTGTTTTAAAAAGCGATTATCAAAAAATTGAAGAAGAAGTTATATCATATGCTAATGAAGGCCTTCGTGTTTTGGCACTTGCTCATACATCTAGTGAAATCAAAGATGACAAAATCACAAGAATACCAAAATTAGTAGCTTTGATTTTAATTGAAGACCGCATTAGAAAAGAAGCAAGTGAAACTATCCAGTTCTTTCAAGATAATAATGTAACAGTTAAAATTATTTCTGGTGATAACCCAGTTACTGTAGCGGAAGTTGCAAGAAGAGTTGGTGTTAAAGGAGCAGATAACTATATTAGCTTAGATGGCATGAGCGATGAAGAAGTTATGCAGGCAGCTAATGATTATAGTGTTTTTGGACGTGTTAAGCCAAATCAAAAAAAGATTTTAGTTAATGCTTTACAAAAGGCAAAACATACTGTTGCGATGACAGGTGATGGTGTCAATGATATTTTAGCACTTAAAGAAGCAGATTGTAGTATTGCGATGGCATCAGGATGTGATGCGGTTAAGAATGTTGCCCAAATTGTTTTACTAGATTCTAATTTTTCATCGATGCCTAAAGTTGTCTTAGAAGGTAGAAGAGTAATCAATAACATTTCTTTATCGGCATCTTTATATCTTGTTAAAACGCTATTCACAATGATTATTGCGATGCTAGCTGCTATTGGCTTTTTGGATAAGTTCCTAAATGGTAGTGGTTATCCTTTTATTCCAGCACAACTAGTGCTACTAGAAGCTTTTGCAATCGGTATTCCAAGTTTTGTTTTAGCCCTTCAACCAAACACAGAATTAGTAAAGGGCCGTTTCTTATTAAATGTTATTAGAAAGAGCTTGCCAGGTGCATTAACAATAGGTATCCAAGTTATCATTGGTTATGTTTTCGCAACCAAACTAGGATTTGATAAAGCTGATTTAGCAACAGTATTATCATTCTCAACGACATCTACATGTCTTTTGGTTTTATTTATGGCTTGTTCACCATTTAATAAAGGCCGTGCAATTATGTTTGGTTGTCTAGTACTTATCATTATGACGATTTTCACCTTATCAACCACTGGTGTTGTTTGGTCCACAGCTAAAGGAGTTTTAATTGATTTTAGACAACAATTCCAATATATGCCACTTGTTAAAGATATGGAAACGTATTATGATGCGAATGGATTATTATTAGCTTTTTCGCTTTCATCCATTTCATATGTTGTCATTATAATAATTAATGTTTTCATTAATTTTATAACTAATATTTTTAAAAAGAAAAAATTAAACTAATACATTTATTGTATTAGTTGAATGCTAGAATGGCTCAATGGTAGAGCAATTGATCCGTAATCAATAGGTTGTAGGTTCGAGTCCTATTTCTAGCACCATAGCAACTTATCTATAAGTTTTTCTAATTTTAGGTATTTATAGAAAAATATATAAATTGTGTCCAATAGAAAAATGGACGCTTTTTTGTTACTTATAGGTAAGTATATGGCCATAATAGTAATGCATTTAAGCGATAATTAAAAATATGGGTCAGTTTTATTTAGAAATATGGGTCAATTTGATAAATGTTATAGTCAAATTAAATGTTACCATAAAAAGACAGAGTTAATTTCACCAATTATTAATTATCTAATATATGTTTTTTCTTGTTTTATTATTTATTTTTTGGTATAATGATATTGTAAAAGAGCGAGTTTAAAACTTATTATTTACTCTAAAGAAATTATAAGTATATTGTAATTTTACTACTCCGGGGTTCCGGTAACGGTTTTGCGCTTTAGAGACTACGCGGAAATTAATTTTATAAAGGTTTATCCAATGTTTTGGATGCTTTTATAAAGTTGATTTCCTTTTTTTTAACGAGGTAGGTGACATGATATGAAAAATAGTATTATTAATGAAAATAATAAAGATTTAATTGAAAAGATTAATGAGATTAAAAAAGATATAATAAGTACGAGAAATAGAGTTCTTACGGATGCAAATAAAGAACTCTTATATTTATATTTTCGTATAGGTAAAATGATTTATGAAAATCAAAAATATGGAACAGATTTCATAAATACTTTATCTATATCTTTGAAATTAGAGTTCAAAGATGCTACTGGATTTTCACCTAGAAATCTTTCCAGAATGAAGAAATTTTATGTAACATATAGAGATATGGCAAATTTGCCACCGGTAGTGGCAAAATTACCATGGACACATAATTCTATTTTAATAGAAAAAGTAAAAGATTATGATAAGCGAATTTGGTATGCAGAAGAGTGCTTGGACAATGGTTGGAATAAAGTTGTTCTTAATTATCAAATTGACTCAAATTTGTATGAAAGACAAGCAGATAATACTAACAAGCTAGAAAATTTTAAGAATAGATTACCAGATGTGCAAGGAGAACTTGCAGTTGATGTAATGAAAGACCCATATATTTTTGAACTTGTGGGATTGTCTAAGAAATCAAAAGAAGTAAATATTGAAAATGCAATGGTTGAAAGAATAAAAAATGTTCTACTAGAACTTGGCAAAGGTTTTTCATTTGTTGGTAATCAGTATAAAATTAGTACTGAAAATAAAGATTATTATATTGATTTGTTGTTTTACCATTTGAAATTAAAATGCTTTGTTGTTGTAGAACTAAAGAATAATGATTTTGATCCTGCTTTTATAGGACAATTGCAGTTTTATGTTACCGCTGTAGATGAGATTGTAAAAGATAAAGATGATAATCCAACAATAGGTTTATTATTATGTAATAGTAAAGATAAATACTCTGTAGAATGGGCGCTTAAATCTACAAATACACCAATTGGTGTTGCATCATATAAAATAAAAGAATATTTACCAACTGAAGAAGAGCTTAACAAATATTTAAAATAGTATATAATAAATTATAAATTATAATATAATAATTGATTCTAAATGTATTAAACAGATACATTTATCACAATAAATAAAGTTAATTTATTGGAAGTAGGCACAGCAATATATAAAGCAATAGTTTTTATTCTTTAAATCAAAAAGATTTAATCATTACATTTATTGATAAATATAATGATTTCATATTAAATATCATAAAAAAATTAAAGGAGGAGAATACATAATTAAAAGTTATATTTAATTACTGTAGAAGAGAAAATGAAAAAATATTTTATTACAAGTGATACACATAGTTATTTTATACCTTTAATTGAAGAACTTGATAAAAAGGGATTTGATAAAAATAATAAAGATCATATATTGGTTTTATGTGGAGACTTATTTGATAGAGGGCCAGATAGTATAAAAATATATGAGTTTATAAAATCAATTCCAATTGATAGAAGAATTCTAATTAGAGGCAATCATGAGTATTTGTTTATTGATCTCTGTCATAAAGAATTACCTGATGATTATGACCATTCTAATGGTACATTTGATACATTTTGTGATTTAACTAATAATAAATATCAAAACTGGTTTGATTTAGTTTTAGATGATAAAATTAATGAAATAAAGAAGTGGTTTTTATCAGACGAGTGGATTGATTATTATGAGACTAAAAACTATATTTTCACACATGCATTTATACCACTAAATATTGATGCTTCAGCAAATTCCAATCATATGTATTTTGCACGAACAAAGTTTTTGTCATACAAAGAAGATTGGAGAAATTCATCACCAAAAGAATTTAAAAATGCAACATGGGGATGTCCATGGGAACTTGCGGTAGCTGGATTAAATAAAACTGGTAAAACCATTGTTTGTGGTCATTGGCATACATCTGATTTTTTTAATAATTTAAAACATTTAAAAATTCGATATAATTACTTTGAAAAAAATCCAATATTTATATCTAAAAAATATAAAATCATAGGACTTGATGCTTGCACAGCAGCAACAAACAAGGTAAATGTTTTGGTTCTCAATGAAGATGAGTTATAAATGGAAGTATTTATATAATAATAGATATAAATTATGTTTATTAGTGAGTTAATATTATTTCTGTGTTTCTGTATTTTTAATATATGAAATTATTTTGTAATATGCTTTCTCCTAATGAATTTACGTACCAGGTTTGGGCGTAAACAAAGAATTAAATTTGCCCTCAAGTTGGGGGTGAAATATTTATTATTCTATGATGACATATTATATTTAAATAAAATAAATAGAGAATAATCTAAGTATTATTTATATTATTGAATTGTTTTAATAAAATTCGGCGTATTTATATAATTGCAGAAATATATTGTAATATTTGATGAATAATTGGCAAAGAATACTATATTTTAATATTAATGAAGAGTTTAATTGACTTATCTAAAATCTTGAATAAAAGTTCAAATTAAAGTATAATATAAGTAACTTAGTAAATAAATACCTTGCCTCTCTCCGAAAATGCTCGGGGGGGGGTATAATTATTATGAATTTTACATCTTTAGTGGATCTAGGTAAGAAATTATCTAGGTCCAATATTTTATTTGAGGGAGAATAATAATGAAAAGAATATTAATTTTATTATCAATATTTAGTTTAATGGGTTTATTATTTAGTTGTTCACAAGGTAATGAAGGTAATGCCAGTGGCAATGTAGATAATCCAATTGAAGAAGAACCAAACGAAGATCAAAGAAAAGTTGTATATAGATTAGCTAAAAATAGTGGATATGAAGGAACATATGAAGAATGGTTAGAATCAATTAGTGGTGATCAAATTAAACTAGAAGTAAGAAATAATTGTTTGATGTGGAAATATGTAAGTGAATCAGATAATAATTATCGATTATTATTAGATCTATCATCATTAAAAGGAGAGCAAGGTTCTCAAGGTGAATCAGGAGAATCAGCATATGAACTTGCTGTTGAAAAAGGATATCAAGGAACACTTGAGGAATGGTTAGATTCATTAAAAGGAGAGCAAGGAAATACTGGTGAATCTGGAGTCGGTATTTTAAAGTCTGAAATTAATGAAGATGGTGATTTAATTATCACTTATACAAATGGTGATATTGTAAATGTTGGCCATGTAGTTGGTGATGGAAATGAAATTCAACCAAAAGTAGTTGAAACTGGTAAATGTGGTCCTGATGCAACATGGACATATTATGATGATAAGACGTTTGTAATTAGTGGAAGCGGAATAATAACAACAAATTATGGAATGAGAAAATATGTTGAATTTGCACATAAATTAATAATTGAAAAAGGTATTGAAAAAGTTGAAGGAATTGGTAATGGATTTTTCGTGACAGAAGTTGAAATACCAGATAGCGTAACAAGTATAGGTGAAGGTGCATTCTCTGGATTTGATTCATTACACAGTATAGTAATCCCTGATGGTGTCACAAGTATAGGAGATATGGCATTCTATAATTGTAGTTCATTAACAAGTATAGAAATACCAAATAGTGTAACAAGTATAAGAGGTGAAGCATTCTATGGATGTAGTTCATTAACAAGTATAGAAATACCAAATAGTGTCACAAGTATAGGAGGTTATGCATTCTCTGGATGTAGTTCACTTACTATATATTGTGAAGTCACTTCAAAACCAAGTGGTTGGAATGATTATTGGAATTCAAATAATAGACCAGTTATTTGGGGATATAAAGAATAAAATAAAGAGAGATATCGGCCCTATAAAAAGTTTAGTGGTGATAATGGTAAAATAAAAGTAACCAAAATCGATGAAATAAAATGTACCAAAAATGGTATTTATTATTTCATCGAATGGTTACTTTTTTCTTTGTGTTATAATACCTGTAAAAGGAGACATAAAGGAAATGATGATACAATTAATGTATCGTCTTTTTTGTAATTTAGATATTTATAAAAAAGCAAAAACAAAATACCTCAAATTGTTGAAATTACTATGTAAATATGATAAATTATATTTAGGAATAGTGGAAATTTAATAAAAGAAGAATGTTATTAAATATTTTAAAAATAATGAGGAGTTATTTATGTTAATTGATAGTCATATTCATTACGATATATCAGGTAGTGTTTTGAAAATCATCAGGGCACTAAATATTACAAGTGCTGATTATTGTTGTTTACAATCACAAATTTATAAATCAAAAATCAATCAAAATATGGATTGCTTTTTTGCAAAACTTTTATGTAAAGGTCGAGTATATATCAATATCGCATTAGATTCTACCCTTTATGATGACTGGACAAAAATGGATCAAATGCCTGATTATTTAAAAAGAATGATGGAATGTGGTGCTGATGGTATAAAGATGATTGAAGGAAAGCCAACAACAAGAAAAGAATTCAATATTCCTAATTTTGATGATCCTCTTTTTGATTCCACATTTAAATACTTGGAAGATCAAAAAATACCAATTACTTGGCATGTCAATGATCCTGAAGAGTTTTGGGATGAAAAGAAAGTTCCTGACTGGGCTAGAAGAAGTGGTTGGTTTTATGCTGATGGTACTTATGTTAACAATTTAGATCAATACAAGCAAGTTGATAATTTATTGAAAAAGCATCCAAATCTTGTTATTACTTTTGCCCACTTCTTTTTTTTGAGTCAAGACTTAAAACGTTTAGGTGAGTTGTTTGATACTTATCCTAATGTTTCAGTTGACATTACACCTGGTGTTGAATTATTTACAAATATGAGTAGTAACATTGAAGAAGCAAAAGCTTTCTTTAAAAAATATGCTGATCGTATTCTTTATGGTACTGATATTAGTGTTGAAATTGGTGAAAAGAATGAATTAAATGAAGATGATGCTATTATTAGATTCAATCTTTGTCATGACTTCTTAACTAAAAAGCACTTTGTTCTACCTGGTAATAAGGAAAGTCTTTTAGGAAGCGATGATTTAGTTTTAAATGGTTTAGAATTAAATCAAGAAGAAGTTGAAAAAAGCGAATCACTTAATTTTCTAAGACGTTATAATGAAGTTAAACCTTTAAATATTCCTAAAATTTTAGTTGAAATTGAAAAGCATCAAAAAGCTTTAATTCAAAAAGGTTTAGATACAAGTTACTTAAATAAAATCAAAGAAGCATTTGAAAACTATGGAAAATAAAATATATCATATTACATCAACTATTACGACAAATCAAGCAAATAGTATCATGATTAATTTTCACTCATCTGTTAAAGATAGTATTGTTTTAATTACTGAAGAAGATGATGTTTCGTTTAAAAAGGCTATACAATATCCAGTCGAAGGCCTTTTTTGGTCAACTGAAGAGATTGCTAATCATACACCTCATTCGACATTTACTATTGGACGCTATGTTTGTCATGTTTTAATTGATGGATTGAAACCAAATACCAAATATTTATATAAAATCACAAATAGTGAGTTTACATCAAAAGTCAATAGTTTTAAAACGGCAACGTTTGAAAATGAATGGTCATTTTTTGGTTTTGCGGATATGCAGTATAGTAATAATCAAACATCAATTAAACTTATTAATTTAATGAAAGAAATGCATCCGGATACTCACCTTTTTGTTAGTAGTGGTGATTTGACAGACTATGCAGATCGTGAAGATGCATATTTTAACTTAACAAATAATCATGTGTTTGATGGTATGACGCTCGTATTAGCACCGGGTGATCATGAATATTGGGGTGATGATACAAATGGATACAAGCAATTAAAGTATCCTTATTGTTTCACAAATCTTTTTCACTTTCCACATAATGGTGCAGTATCGAGTCTAGGCACAAATTATTATTTCATTTATCAAAATGTTTTGTTTGCTGTTTTCGATATGAATGATTCGAATACTTCAAAAGGTGATAGAATTAATGAACAAGCCAAATGGTTTGATGAATTACTGACAAACATTGATAAATCATTTTCTTATATTGTTGCCGTCGAACATAAATCACTTTTCTCATCAACCATTGAAGATTCAGCAGTAGCTTTAAACTTAAGACCAGTGTTTGCACCACTATTTAAAAAACATCATGTCGACTTAGTTATTAGTGGACATGATCATATGTATAGTAGAACATCAAACTTAGATGGTACATATTATCTTGATTTAGGTTCTAGTGGTGATAAAAGAAGACATTTGGATGATTCATTAATCAATTCTAAAATTCATGAAAAAGTCATTGACTTAAAAAAGTTAGGCGATTCTTTAGCTTGCTTAGTAAAAGTATCAGCTAAGAACTTAGAAATAACAGTTTATAATTTGAAACATCAAATTGTTGATTCTTTCATAATAGAACAAAAGGCCCGCTAAAGCGGACCTTTATTTTATTCATTAAATAAGAATTTTAGTATTTGATCAGGAAGCATTGTTGAAAGATTGTCTGGATCTAATACACCATTTTCGTTTAAGTACCAACTGAATTTACCACAGTTTGTATTATTACGTGATAGATATGAGCTATATGATCTTAAAACAGTTGGATAACGATCGCTCCAATCTTTGAAATACTTCTTATTGTATTGATCAGCAAGTTTGTATGCTTCACATTCTTTTGAACTACCTAGTGCACTTAGTTGTGCACCACCACCTGCTGCACCTGAATATGAATCAGAAGGTGTTGAGTGAAGAATAACCATACTACCATCGCTACATACGCCAAGACAAATCCAAACGTGACCATCCATTGAAATGATATCACCAACTTTGAAATCTGAAACATTAGAAGTAGGAGCTGAATAATCTCTTGTATAAGTACCTAATCCCAATTCAGCAAATGATTTTGCCATCTTTGTTGAACTCTTTACATAGCCTTGATTACCACTTTCTGTATTTAAGACATTGTACATAATCCATCCAACGTATCCAGAACAGTCAACACCGGCATAATAATATTCGTTAAAGCTTCCAAATGGATAATAAGTTTGGGCGTGATTAGAACTATTCTTATAAGAGTAAGAACTATTTTGTTCATAGAAGAATTCAATCCATGAATCAGCAACACCAATTGATCTTGCTTGATTTGATGAACCTTCATCTTGGAAATCCCAAGCACCACCATAAACATATAAAGCATGGCCTACAGCGCTTAAAGCAATCTTAAAGAAGTTTGTTAATGTTCTAACACCAGCTTCACCTTCAATTGAAAGAGTATAGTCTTTGATTTCTTTTTCTTTGTAAAGATTTTGTGCATAACCATTTTCTGTTAGAGTGATGATGATGTTATCATCTACTGCGATTGTTGCTGTAGAGACACTTGCACCACCGGCTGCTTTATTGATGGCATATTGTTTTGTTGATTCTAAGAATTCATAAGTATTACCATCAACAGTAACACTATATTTACTGATAGCTTGAACTTTGCCTTCAATAACACTTGATGTTACAGGGCTTCCGAAAGGTATTTGATTATCTAATCTTACAAGATTAGTAATGTTATCTTTATTATCATTTAAAGTTAAATGGTAAATCTTACCTTCTTCAAGTTGATTTTGAAGATCATAATTACCAACTTTTGTCATTGTGAAAGACTTAACTGTGCCATCGATTGAGAAACGATATTTAAATGATGCCATTTGTGAATTTGTTACTGTACCATAATTGAGGATTCCTAAATATACAGCATCGCTTTCAACATTATCAACAGGCCATTCGTAAATAACTTTAACTTGTTTAACAACTTGAGCACTTGTTACATTAGAAACAATTGTAACTGTTGTTGTACCTTCTTGTAATGCATGATAAGTTCCATCAGCATCAATAGTTAAAACATTTAAATTACTTGATGAGTATGTAAATGAATCATTTTGTGTTGTTGTTTCAACAATGATTTTTTCACTATCACCAACTACTAAATCATTATCAAATGAAGAAGTAGTAATAGTTGGAGTTGAACTTTGTAGGATATTTACCTTGATTTGTGCTTCAGCCATCATACTACCTAAAACAGCTTTGGCTGTGACGATCGCATTACCAGCTTTTAAGGCTTTAAGAATTGAAGCTTCTAAATTTAAAACAATATTATTATTGATATAGAATGATATTTGTCCATCAGTTTCAAAATAATCATTTAAATCAACTTCATCATTGATATTCAAAGTAAGTTGATCAACTAAAGCTATAATGATTTTAGGTAAAATTGTGATTTCAATTTCAACTGTTTCCTCATTATTAGAAATAACAATAATACCTTTTCCTTCATTTAAGGCCGTAATTTTATAGCCATTAATGGCAAATAATTCAGGATTATTTGTTGTAATGTGATAAGCACTTAGTGATTTAACATCTAAACTAAATTCATCACCAACATAAACTTCACTTAATTCTTTGACTTCTAGTGAATCAGTTGGTCCATTAGATACATTAAAATCACATCCAACGATAAAAATAATAGTTAAAATAAATAAAAATGAATATAATAATTTTTTCATAAGATGCTCCTTTTTTATTATATTATACAATAACTTTACTTTTTTTACAAATTATATAATGGCTTTTATTTTCGAATTATGGTATAATATATAATAAGGAAAAGAATAATTATGAATAATAAAATGAAGATCATAACTACTCATTTTGAACCATTTGGTGGAAGATGCACTAACGCGTCAAAAGAAGTTGCTGAAAAGCTACCTTATCCTACTTTTGAACTTCCAGTAAGCTTTGAAAGAGTGACTAAGACATTAGATGAAGTTTATCAAAAAGACTTTGATTTACTTGTAATGTTTGGTGAAGCGGGTAAATACGAAAGTATTAAAGTCGAAACAAGAGCCCAAAATCTTTGTAATGGCGTAGATAATGATGGTGTAGGGAAAAATAATGAACCTATTGTTTTAGGTGGTCAAGATTTATTAACGAAAGTTAAAATCAAAAAAGCATTTAACTTTTCAGTTGATGCTGGAAAATATCTATGCAATTATGCTTATTATTATTCTTTATCAAAAGATATTCATGCTATTTTTATTCATATACCTTATATTAGCTTAGAACATCCTCTTGATGAACTAATCAAGGAAATCGAAGATATCATTCAAAATATTGAATAAAGTGAAAGGAAAAACTATGAAACATTTTTTTATCATTAATCCTACTGCTGGCCAAAACGATGCGAGCATAACACTTTCAAGTGAAATTGAAGAAATATTTAGGGATAGAAATGAATCATATGAAATCTATATCACCAAATCACCTAAAGATTCATTTAGAGTGGCTTTAGAACAATCAAGCAATCTTGATGAAGATACAATCTTTTATGCATGTGGTGGTGATGGCACAAGTTTTGATGTACTAAATGGTATTGTCGGCAAAGAACATGCTTTCTTTGGTATTATACCGGTTGGTTCATGTAATGACTTTTTGAAAACTTTCCCAACATATAACTTCAAAGATTTGAAAAGTGTTATTAATGGTGAATTAAGAGATATCGATGTGGCTTCTGCCAATGATTTATATTTTTTGAATGAACTTAATATTGGTTTTGATGCATTAGTTAATGATGATTGTAATAAATCAAAAATCAAGGAAAAGAGTGTTAAAAAGGCATATAATAGAGCTATCTTTAAAAATCTAATTAAATTTAAAACACATAATGTTAATGCTTTAATCCATGAGAAAGCTTTACCATTAAAAGCTCTTTTAATTGTTTTAGCAAACGGAAGATATTATGGTAGTAAATATTGTTGTGCACCTTTTGCTGTTACGGATGATGGTTTATTAGATTTAGTTGTTGTTAATAAAATATCACGTATTCGTTTTATTAGTTTAATTAAAGGCTATGAAAAAGGTGAACACTTAACTAATCATAAATATGATAGTATTGTTCATTTTGAAAGAGTTGATGAAATTAAATTATCAAGTGATGAACCAATGGTTACTTGTTTAGATGGTGAAATCTATTATTTTAATGACATTGAAATTAAGAATCATCACAATGCTTTGAAAATGCTTTTCCCTAAGGAAGAAAATCATGAATAGCTGGTCATCTTTTTTTGAAGTTGAAGAACAAAAATCATATTATCAAATGCTTTTTAAATTATTAAAAGAAGAAAGAACAAAGTATCATATCTTTCCTAAAGAAGAAGATCTCTTTAAAGCATTTGAATTATGTCCTTTAAATAAACTAAAGATGGTTATTTTAGGTCAAGACCCATATCATGAAGTTAATCAAGCACATGGTCTTTCTTTTTCCGTTCCTAATGGTTTTAAAATGCCGCCATCACTTCGAAATATCTTTAAAGAATTAGTTAATGAATTTCATATGGAAATGCCAACTAAAACTGATTTATCGGATATTGCTTGTGAAGGAGTTTTACTTTTAAATACTATTTTAACAGTTAGAGAAGGCGAAGCTTTATCTCATCAAAACATTGGTTGGCTGACTTTTAGTGAAAATGTTATAAAATATATTAATACAATAGATCAACCAATCGTCTATTTGCTTTTAGGTAATTATGCGAAAGGATATGAAAGATTAATAACAAATCCCCATCATTTAGTTTTAAAGACTTCACATCCTTCTCCATTATCAGCTAATCATGGTTTTTTTGGTTCACAAATATTCATAAAAGCAAATGAATTTTTAAAAAACAATCATATTGAAGAAATCAATTGGCATATTTTAAATTCTTAAGAAAG
>DBWT01000038.1:0-3889 GCA_002309035.1 Caryophanales bacterium UBA1231
ACTAAGATATCGATAGCTGAAGTTTCAAAACGGAAGGTGATTTTATCTTTCATTTCTTCATAGATGTTTTCTAAAACCTTCAAGTTAACTTCAGTACCTAAATGTCTTACTTCGCTTCTTAAAAGTTTTAAACCTGCTGCTGCCGCACGACGTTCAATGTCGAATACTTCTTTTGTATGTGGATCAGTAATTTCTTGTGGTGCACCATGAGCTAAATTGATCGAATCAACATATCTGATTAAGTCTAAGACTTCTTCATCAGACATATAATCTGTCATCCATCCACCAAATTCAGCAGTAATATTGAATTTACCATCTGAATAAGCACCACTGCCACCAAAACCAGCTGTCATTGAGCATGCTGGGAAGCAGCCTAGATAGCCTTTTTTATTACGAGGACATTTATCTAGTTTCTTTAAAAGGATTGGACATTTACGATTGTAAATATCATGACCTTTTTCAATTAACAAAACATTTAATTGTGGAGCTTTCGTCATCAGCTCGTATGCTGCAAAAATCCCCGCAGGACCAGCCCCAACTAAAATAACATCATATTTCATAATCCACCTATTTTAAATCCCATGTTGTACCCATTTCCACATCAACTGTTAGTTTGACATTTAATGGATAAACATTTTCCATTTCTTCTTTCAATAATTTTTTAATTATTTCTATTTCATCATGTTCAGTATCAATTATCAATTCATCGTGGACTTGCGCAACCATTTTACTCTTTAAGTTAAGCTCTTTCATTTTATTGTAGACCTTAACCATCGCCATCTTGATGATGTCAGCTGCACTACCTTGGATTGGAGCATTCATACTCGTTCTTTCACCAAAGCCTCTTAAAGCCCCATTTGATGAATTTATTTCAGGAATGTATCTTCTTCTATTAAACATTGTAAGAGTGTAGCCTTTTTCTTTAGCACTCTTGACTAAATAATCTAAATAATCTTTGATTTCTGGATAAATACTAAAGTACTTATCGATAAAGATTTTAGCATCAATTGGTCTAATTGAAAGGGTATCTGCTAAACCCCAATCACTCATGCCATAGATGATACCAAAGTTAACTGCTTTAGCTTGACGTCTCATATCTTTTGTCACTTCATTAAAATCGACACCAAAGATTTTGGCTGCGGTTGAAGTATGAAGGTCAAGTCCAGCATTGAAATCATTGATCATTGCTTCACACTTTGACATTTGAGCTAAGATTCTTAGTTCAATTTGTGAATAGTCTGCACTGACAAGCATACCATCTTCACTGCTTGAAACAAAAGCACTTCTGATGATTTTGCCTTCTTCTGTTCTAATTGGAATATTTTGAATATTTGGTTCTGTTGATGAAAGTCTTCCTGTTGAAGTTAGTGTTTGTTTAAAGATTGTGTGTACTTTACCATCACTAAAGATTTCATCATTTAAACCAATAACATAAGTTGAATATAATTTAGTATATTTACGGTAATCTAAAATTTTAGGAATGACTGGATGTAAATCCTTCATACCTTCTAGGATTTCAGCTGAAGTTGAATATCCAGTTTTATTCTTTTTACCTTTAGCAAGCTTTAATTCATCAAAGAGAATTGTGCCTAATTGTTTAGGACTTGATATATTAAATGTTTTACCAATTAAAGTATATATTTCTTGTTCGATTTCGACAATCTTTTGATGGAATTCCTCACCCATTTGTTTTAAGCGAGCTTTATCGATTTTAAAGCCATCAAATTCCATATGGGCTAAAACATCAGCAAGCTTTAATTCAGTTTGATATAAATCTAAAACATCGATGTCTTTCATTTTATTCATCACAAGATCATGAATGTTTTTAGTGAATACTAACTTATCCATAGCATATTTTGAATATACACTGATATCTGGAATTTGCCATATTGTTTTCTTACCATAGATTTCATCAAAATATGGAAGATTATTGCTTGCTAAATTAGAAACTGTCGTTTTAAAATCATTTGTGATAAATGATGGATTTATTAAATAAAGACCAAGTAATAAATCAAAAGAAACCTTGTAATCCTTATAGCCTAAAGAAAGTAATTTAACAATTGTCTTTTTTGAATCAATTGTTTTAATTTCTTTTTTCTTTCTCATAATTTCATTTAAAACATATAAACAATGATCACTAATAAAGAAAGCATCCATACCAATAACTAAGCTTATGCCAAGAATTTGAGCACGATGATAGTTTTCTTCTTCTAATTCAAAATCTAAATAAACATCACTAGAATTTGTTAGTAAATCATCAAATAAAGTTAAATCATTAAGATGATAATTGTATTTTAATTCCTCAACTTCTTCTTTTTCTTCTTCGTGTGTGAAGTTCATTTTTTTAATGAATGAATTGAATTCTAGTTTTTCAAAGAAAGAACGAAGTTTTAAAGAATCATATTTTTTGATTGTACAATCATCAATCACAAAATCAAAATCAATATCTTGAAAGATTTTCGCTAAAAATCTTGTATTAAAGCAAGTATCACGATAAGCTTCAAAGTTTTCTTTCATCTTTGGTGTTAATTCATCAATATGATTGTAGATTCCTTCGATTGTTTGATATTTTTCAAGTAAAGAAATTGCACTTTTAGGACCAACCCCAGGAATACCTTCAAGGTTATCTGATTTATCACCAATTAAGGCTTTGTAGTCAACCATTTGGTCAACCGAAAAACCCATTTTTTCTTTAAAGTTTTGGATATTGTATTCTTCTAGTTCTGTGACACCTTTTTTCGTTAAATAAACATCAATATCTTTATCAACTAATTGAAGTAAATCTTTATCACCGGAAACTAAAATCGCATGTAGATTAGCATTTTGAGATACTTTAGCCATTGAACCAACAATATCATCAGCTTCATATAAATCAAGTTCTAATCTTTTGATATTTAATAAATCGATATATTCTTTTATTAAAGGAATCTGCATTGAAAGTTCTTCCGGCATATGAGCACGTGTACCTTTGTAGGTTGATAGTGCTTGATGACGGAAAGTTTGCTTTCCTTTATCGAAGGCAATTAATAAATATTTTGGCTTAAATGTGTCTAAAAGCTTATTAAGCATATTAATGAAACCGTACAAAGCATTGGTATAAATACCATCTTTTGTCTGCATTAAATTACCTGTATATGCAGTCGCATGATAAGCTCTGAACATTAAACTATTACCATCAAGTAAAAGAGCAACATCCTTCATAATTAATTCCTCGCTACTTATATATTATATCATATTTTATTTATTTTGGACGATTTAAACATAAAAAAAGATTGAGTATAAAACTCAATCTTCTCTTCATTTATTTGGTTTAGTATGCTTCACCCATATTGAATAATTCAAATACCATACACATGCCACCATAGTATAAAGCGATGTATTGGCTTGTGAATAATGGATTATTAGGATCCATGATTATTTGTTGTTGAACATCTCTTAAATATTGGCCATCGAAATAAGCATAACCTTCTGTTAATGTTGAATTATTACCTTGGAATACTGGAGCACCAAGAGCTGATGCTTGTTGGAATAGAGCTTTGAAGTAAGGATTTGTTTCACCAAAGTCAAATGCTGAAGTATCATTAATTAATGTTGAACCTTCGATTGGACTACTAGTAATACCTTGTGCTTCACCACTCTTATTAACAACGATTAGGTTGAAGTATGTATTGTGATCAACATCAGTCTTTAAGAATGATTTACCATAAGCATTGAAAATTTGGTCTAAAGCTTTAATTTGACCAACTAATAGAGTCGCATTAAATGATACGAACCAACTTTCTTGACCAGTAACAAATGAATCAAATTCACAATCGATAAATGTTGTCTTACCATTACTTTGATTTTCTGAACCATAATCAACACAGTCTTGAATTAGAACAGGACCACC
>DBWT01000038.1:4010-19136 GCA_002309035.1 Caryophanales bacterium UBA1231
AATGTGATAAAGAAGTCAAAGCATAGCATATTATCGAATAAAGCTTCTGGACCTTCAACTTTAGTGAAGATAATACCACCAGCTTTAATTGTGTTTTCAACACGTGGAGCATTACCAGTTATTGAAAGGTTAACCATTTCAACACTACCTTCACCTTCAAAACGGAATAAAGTAGCATGTGAAATAACTTCACCTTCAGGTGTAATTTCATTCCATTCTCTTTGTACTTCTCTTAGAGTAGAACAATCAATATTGAAGTAGTTACCATAGAACTTGAATTCTTCGTCTTGAGCTGTAATTCTGAAGAAGATTTCAGAATCATCGATTAATGAACCAAATGTTCTACTATAGTCGCTATCAAGTTTAGAAATAGTTTCATCGCTATAGAAGTATCCACTAGGAATTGTTGTTTCATTGATTGTTAAGTTAGTGTGTAGAACAAACTTAGAAGGATTGTAATTTAATAATAAATCATGTTCTTCTTTGAATGCTGTCCAGAAAGCATTATTTAATAATTGGATTGAACCACAATTACCATTTTGAGCTTCTGTTCTATTTTCTAAATAAGCAAGTTCATAAACACTATAAATATTATATGCATCAACAACTTTAACGTTGAAAGAAATGACATAACGAGCTAAGTTTTCTTTTTGACGATTAGTTAAGCCATAAGGTGTTAGAGATACTGTAAATTCATGATCTACTGCAGCATCATTGAAAAGAATTTCACATGTTTCTTCATTGAATGAAGCTACATATAAATCATTATCTTCTACTAATACACCATTTTCTTTTAATTCAAGTGTGTATTTCCAGCTAACTTCAACTTCAATGTAGTCATCATTTTCTTCATCATAATAACCTAATTCAATTTGTGGGTTAGCTTTCCATGCGTTAAGTGTACCAACCATATACATGTTGTCACGAACATAATATTGAAGATCTTCATTTTGTTGTTCTTTGATATTTTGTAAGTATTCAGCATAATTAGTATTTTGAGAAATACCTAAAACGAATACTTGTTTATAGCCTGCATAAAGAACTAAATCTTCATCGATTGGTGTTGAAAGATTAAATGGATGTTTTAATTCTTCATCAGTGTACCATTGATCGAAAACAACACATGATTTCTTAGGTTCTTCGACAGATCCTAAAGTACCACCAATTCTAACTTGTTTTGAAACGATTTCTGATCCACCATTAGTTTCAAATGAAACAGTGTATGTTGTTGATGAATCAAGCCATTTAGCATAAATAACTAAGTCATCTTTAACTGGTGAGGCAAAATCATATTCTTCATCACTATTTAAATCTAAGAACCAACCTTCAAAGATAAATCCTTCTCTACTTGGATCAGCTGGTTTAGCTACTAGTTGGCCATCGATTACTTTGATTTCTTGAACTGCTGTACCATTTGCAGCATCGATTTTAACTGTGTGTGTTTTATCTCCTAATTCACATGAAGCAAGTGTTAATGTAAATAAGAAAACAAACATTAATATAGTTATAATTTTATTTTTCATTTTTATACTCCTTTATTAAATATCAGGTCTACCCTTGATTCTAATTTTTAATATCGCACCATTAGGGCGATCATCTGCTTTTACTGTAACAATAGTTGAAAATACATTGTCTAAAGTTACTGTACATGTACCATCTTTATTCATGACAAGCGTTACTCCTTGGTCTTCAGTTTTATCGGCTGAATATGAAAGAGTTCTAACAGTTGCATTCTGTGGTCTTGCTTCACAAATCAAAGTAACAGTATCAACATTGACTGGTAAGACAATTTCATAATCATACTTACCACTGCCAGATGTATCAGCTTTTGCATCTTGATTTAAGCAAACAATTGATTCTACTTTGATTACTTCATCATATGGTCTAACCGCAATCCCGATAAAACCTACTGTAAGAATCGCTAAAATATAAATAATCCCGATCGCAATAATTACCGATTTCTTCATATTTCACCTAATCATAGTAGAATGCTTTAACTCTTTTCACAAATAACAATGTGAAAGAAGCAAAGAATACAACACTAATTAATAATAGTTTTAAAATGCCCATTGTGAAATTACCTTCAATTCCTGATTCATACAAAATCTTAAAGGCAAATAACGAATATAGAATCGAAGTCACAAAGGCAACCACTGTTGATTTCGCTTCATTTGGATTGTTGAAGTTGACACCTAAAGTTGCGTATTGTTCATTTTGGGGATTCATAATATCGCACATTGCACTAAAGATCATATGACCATAATGTAAAAACATAATGGCAAGTCCAATTAGAATTGTTAAACCTAAATTGAAGCCCACACTGTGTCCAAAGATGGCACTGGAAATAAACACAGATGGAATAGAAAATAGCATATTAAATGCAAGTTTAGAAAAAAGTGGAACGAGTGCATCAATTGGTTTAACTTTTTTCATGTAGCCTACTCGACCTTCACTCGAATAGTATGTCGCAACCATCGAGTTGGAAGCAAGCATCGGAAGCGTAATCATTAAAATATTGAAAACATATTTTAAGACTGTTCCTAAATATTTTGTATCCATTACTTTATATAATTGATTAAGAAGTAAAATTAGAACAGGCACAATAACATAGACTAATAAATAGTTAATCGATATTGACATTGTTCTTAAATTCAATTTCAATTCTTTATTAACAAAAGTAAGATATTTATTGATACGATTGTTTTTATGCTCGTGAGCATTGTTTTGTGTACC
Organism: Caryophanales bacterium UBA1231; assembly: GCA_002309035.1. The sequence continues at coordinate 6,744 of DBWT01000038.1, forward strand.
TTCTTGTGATTTTGTAATCATTCTAAAGAACATTGGTCTTGAAATGAAATAAACAAGAAGTGTTAAAACAGCACAAACACCTAATAGAATTAATAATCTAATAAATGTAAAGCCTTTAATTACACATGTTGATGTTGGTGTTGCTTGTTCACCTGTAATTGTTCTAATCAACATTCTAAAGAGTGCTAAGTTCTTTTCAGCACTTCTTAAGAAATTGCTTATCGCATTCTTTACCATTGGCCATTGATTTAATAAATTAATCTTATCAGGAATTAAATTAATTAAATAAATGACACCCATAGTCACACCAACAACACCAAGAACTGTTAAGATAACTTGAATAATTGGTTGTTTTTTAATGAAATTATAAACATACATAAATGGAATAGAAAGCAATGCTCCAAGTAAAACAGGAAGGGCTGTAATAAAGATCATTGGAATCCACATCCATATTAAGGTTATTGGCATTGCACAAGAATTAGATATTAATAATACTAATGAACCAAATGTAATTGGTAACACAAAGCCAAAATTCTTTTTAATTTCATAAATGTAAAACACCGTTAATTTGGAAACAAAAATAATGTTTGAATTAACTGGGAAAGTAATTAATACTTTGTTGTCTTCTTGTAAATACAAATTGTGCATCAACTGTACTGTTGATGATATCAAAGACAACACTAAAGATATCGTCATTACTATAATGATAATTGTTGTTGATTCACTGTAGTAAAAGATTCCAATAAAACGACAAAGGAATAAGAAGAAATAAGTTACTAAAGCAACAACAACAAACTTAATAATTAAGAAAACAATGTTTCTTAAAAGATTGCTTTTTTTGAAGAATGAATTATCAATTTTATCTTTTAATTGAAGTTTAACTAGCGTTTTAAACTTTTGAAAACTACTCATGTTTTTCTTCCACCGCATCTAATGATGGTGTATTATTGATAATTGTCATATAGAATTCTTCTAAAGGCATCTTCTTTTCAATTTCTTCAACGCTATCAACACATTGGATTTCACCTTTTTTAATGATAGCTACTTTATCACATAGTTTTTCAACAATATCAATTAAGTGTGATGAGAAGAAAACAATATTGCCTTCACTTGCATGAAGCTTCATACATTGCTTTACTTGATAAATACTATTAGGATCAAGACCAGTTAAAGGTTCGTCAAGAATCCAAACTTTTGGATTGTGAACTAAAGCTGCCATGATTGTAATCTTTTGCTTCATACCATGTGAGTATGTAGCAATCTTATTGTCGATAGCATTTTCTAGTTCAAATAGATGGATATACTTTGTAAGTCTTGCATCACGTTCTTCTTTTGATACTTCAAAAATATCAGCGATATAATTAATGTATTCTCTTCCCGTTAATTTTTCATATAAAGCGTAATGGTCAGGAACATAACCAATATGATACTTAGCAAGTACAGGTTGGTTTTGAACACTGTAACCACATACTTTGATTTCACCACTAGTTACAGGGTGAATACCAACAATTGATTTAATGATTGTTGATTTACCTGCACCGTTAGGGCCTAAGAAACCAAAGATTTCGCCACCCTCAACAGAAAGTGAAACATCTTTAACAGAATAATCTTTATTAGTACTGTATTTTTTGAAGACATGTTCAAGTTCAAGTTTTGTTTCCATATTATCTTCCTTTATATGCCAACGATCTTCATCCGTTAGCATTGATTCAAAATGAATTTGCTGATTTTTAATTAATTTAAGTTTTTTATGTAAGGCATCGTGACTATCAGCAATTCGATATACTTCATAATATAAGAACAATTCAGCAAAGCCTAATGCTACATAAACAAAATAGAAAATGATTTGATATACTGGTCTAAATACTAGTTCATGACTACCAATATTAAATGCTACTTTTATCGAGAATATCTTATCACCAAACTGACCAAACTTATCTGTAATAAAATCAGAATTGATAAAGAAATAGTCAGTCTCATGCCCAAATGAAGTATTAACAACATTCAAGGTCAAAACTAAAATAAAATAGACAAAGAAGGCAACCATTGAATATGCGAAATGTTTTAATTTAGGTCTTTCAAAGACTTTCAAACCGACGATTAAAATAGGCATAAAGAATGCTACCCAGTGGTTATACCAGAAACGAACCATTTCGGTTGCGATAAAAGTTGAATCACCAGTATTTGGCATTAGCATCGCAAGAAGTGCGCCTATGACATTAATAAAATATGTAAAATAGAACAATTTCTTAGCTTTGAATACTAAACAAATTGGAATAATATATAAAGCTGTATTACATAGATGTAGTGGTAAGCACCAAGGCTCTAAAAAGCTTTTATAATTGTAGTTAATCATAAAGCCTACAACAACACCTAAAGAAATATATAGTAAGCTAAAATCAATTACTTCTTTAGATTTATTTCTTAAAGCAAAATAAAGTACTAAAGGAATAATGAAAGCTAAGTAAATGAAGATACGATGAGCAAATGTAATCTTTTTAATTACAAGTGCTAGTCTAACTGTTCCAAACATCATCTGTAAGAAGAATGTTGGAAGTGTTGGTATCATCAATAAGAAAAAAATACCAAATGTCAAAAAGATTTGTTTAGTCGAAATTTTACCTAATTTAATAATATCAATTATTTGTTTAATACTTAAAGCTAAACATAGAACCATTTCAATGATATAGAAAATCATAAATAATGTTCCATCATGTCCATAAACAAACAAATTAGTAATTGTTTTAACACTTAAAGCATTGATTAGAATAATTGGTATACTAAAGAATGATATTACATATTTTATTGTTTTTACTTTGTGTAGTGTATTAACCAAAAGAGAAATCACTAAAATATATTCAAACCAAATCGCAAACGTTGCTAATATCGTTTTGCCTTTAGCAAGATTTACTAAAGTCGTAACACTTGTATTGACAATCGATAAATCACGAATATCAACTTCATTGCCATCAATAAAGTGAAGATGCAATCTTACAAAAAAGATGACAACTAAAAGAATTGGTAAAATAATACTAAAGATGATATCAAGTGCTGAACGTTTGACAAACGTATGACTCTTACTTTTGGCTACTTCATCTAACTTTGAAACTTCAATTTCATTGTTCATGTTAATTTGCCTCACATCTACATACTTATCCATTATAAGATAATATATTATACCAAATTATCTAAATATAATAAATACCTATCCATTTGAATTGCATAAATGGCCGTATAGAATGCATAATTAGATTTAAAAAAGTACTGAAGATTATTCTTCAGTACTTATTTCATCATCGTTTTCAGGTGATGATTCGTTATGTTCTTGTCTTTTCTTTTCAATGATTCGATTGATTAATCTAATTAAACCATAGAATATTGTAGATACAACAAAACCAAATGTATAACCAAGCATGTCAATTCCGACATCTTTCATTGTTCCATACCGATCTGGTAGGAATAGTTGAATGAATTCTGTTAAGCATCCTAAGGCAAAACCAATAAGAACATAGATAATAATATTTAAAAATTTTAATTTCTTTTTAAAGTGATAATAATACAAGAATAAGAATGCAAGCATTGCTTCTAAAACAAAGAATGATGCATGACCAGCAATTTTACCAATGAAGCGACCAACTCTTTGTGTAATACTTACTTTAGAAACTTTACTAATAACACCTTCAACATTGATAGGTATTTCATATTTTGTGTTTTCATCACCAACACTAAATTCAAGAGTTGTCTTTCCTTCTTTCTTAAGGCTAAGGATTACTCTAATTCTTAGTTCATCAGGAATCTTTTCATAGCTAATATAAAAATATTCATTTGATGTTGGGCCTTTAAAATAATCATACGATTCTTCATTGTTAAAAGTGAAAGAAAACCAATTAACTTGATCATCCATAACTTTTAAGACACCATCTTCTAATTCATCTTTAAAGCCTACTGTTGGTTTAATAATATTATAGATGACTTTAATATTAATATCTTGTGTTGAATCACCAATCTTTACTCGTATGACCGCATTACCAGGTTTTTGTGGAATAACATGGTTTTGTGAATCCACACGTGCAATCTCAGGATTTAATGATTCAATTTCAAAATTACCATAGATTAAAGTATCATTGCTATATAGTTCTAAATAGTAACTATTTGATGTTTTAAGTGTGTCTCTGGAAGAATGACTACTTGCTTTAAAGACACCATAATCAAATGAATTAGAAGCCATGTAAGTATTAATCTTTAAATTAATTGTTTTCTTGACTTCACCATAATACTTAAGGGTAATGAAAGTATCTACAGGTTCAAAAGTATCACCTACACCATAGCCTTCAACTTTAGGTTCAAATTGGTATTGTGAACCATTTTGACTAAGCAACGTTAAATGTTCAGTATCATAAATGATTTCCACATCTTCTGGTTCCGTAATAGCCATCGGAGCAGACAATGTATATTTCATGACAAAAGGAACACCAATATAGACATCTTTGTTACTGTAAGCCACATTATAACAAGACATCGTAAAATTAGTTGCGTATACTTTATGGAAATTAACAGTAACTTCTTTTCTGAATTTTGTATCAACAGTCGATGTAATTAAAACTTTACCACTAGCATCGTGGTCTAAATTACAAATAATTCTTCGATTATTGATTTCAAAGACTTCAGGATTTAAAGATTCCATCACAATACCCATATCATGGTAATTAGATGGTGTCATTGTATAATCCAAGTAATATTCATAACCTAAAGAAAACTCTGTTCGTGCTAACTGAATATCATCAATAGTATTTTTTTCTGAATAGATTCTTTCTGAAAAAAAGGCAACTATTTTTCGATAAGGCTTAACACCAAAAGATAAAATCAAAACAACTAAAACTGTCCAAGTTATAAAGAATATCAATGATAGTTTTTTCATTATCTCACTCCAAACTAATATTATTTTACTACATTCTAAAAGATAAAACAAATAATTACTTAAAAAAATCGATAGAGGTTTTCTCTATCGACTTTATTGTTTTAAAAAGTGATTTAAAGTTTTCACAACAGGGAATGTAATAAAGGCTCCAGCTAAAAGTTCAACTAAACCATTAATACCAACAAACAAAATAACAAACATAAATGTATTTGTTGCCCCTAAGGCTTTCACAATTCCTTGAATGAAATCAGTTTGATAATAACAAATAATAAGTGTTGACATAAAGAATATTGTATTAAAGAGTGGAACTAAAATAGAACAAATGGCATCGCTTAAATGACGATTGAAATTAATCTTTCTAAAAGCTCGACTTATTAAAGCTGGTAACCAACCAGCTAAGATTCTTGTTGGAACACATACTAAGAATGTATAAAACCAATTCATTGAAAGAAGTTGTAAACCAAATGGAGAATACCCAAAGCATTGAATAAAACTTACTGTCCCAAAAACAGCACCTAAAATGAAGCCTACTGTAGGACCATAGATGATTGCACCTACAGCAATTGGGATAATTGTTAATGTAATACTTAAAGCACCAACATTGATAGGTAAATACGCTAAAACAATAATCATCACCGAAAAAATAGCCGAACGTACTAAAGTTTTAGTTGTAAACTTTTCTTTATTTACTTTTCTTTCTTCTTTCTTTTGGGGTTTTACTTTAACGATTTTTCTTTCTGAGTGTTTTAAAAATAATTCTTCTTCCATACTACACCTCAAAACGATGTATTTTAACATAAATCAAGACAAAGATAAAATAATATGATTTAGACTTCTTCTTTATTTTTTTGTCTTTCTAGTAATTGTTGTTTTCTTTGATATACACGGTAAAGCTTTGGTCGATTGAATCTTTGAATCCAAGCGGATAAAAGATTATAAAAGACATTGATTACAGCAACCGGTAAACCAACTGCTAAAATGATGTGATAATCAAAAATGAAAGGTAAAACAATTAAAAAACCCACAATGGTACTAACAAAATGAATAACTTCCGCATACCCCATTTCTTGAAGGAACATCAAGATATATTCAGGATTATTAGGATCTTTGATTTCGCCTTTAGAAAAATCACAAGTTAGTTCACCAATTTCAGGAATTTTATCTTTCCATTTTTTGATTCTAATGGTTTCAAAGAAACGTTTTTCCCCTTTCTTTTCAGGGAAATGTTCAGGGTTCATTTTTTCTTTTGGTAATTTGTGAATTAGTGCTGCTGTTATGCCATCGATCACAATAACTAAAATAACACTACCAAACACAAAGATAATATTTAAGTACCAAGGATAATACTTAAGAAATACAAAAATATTAAGAAGGGTAATGATTACTGCTAAAATCAAGATGGATAACAAATAATAACGTAAAGCATAGAGAATTTTAAAGAACTTCTTCATTTTCATCACCATACACTAACTTTTTACCATAAACTTCTTCATATTTACTAACACATTGTTCATAATTGTTATTAGTCATGCGGATAGAATCTTCTTTTAAAGATAGATTTGGATCCGGATAAATTGGTTTAAGAATATGAACAGTGTATTTCTTTAGTGGAAAACCAAATTCATCTAAAGCATCTTGATTAGATAGTGTTACAAAGACAGGTAAAATAGGTACATTATTCTTTACCGCAAGCGTTGCAGCACCACGAAGTTGTGGACGTGGCTTTTCATAGTTCCACCACATTGCTTGTTCTGGGTAAATCAAAATGAAATTTCCCTTTTTTAAGACTTCTGTTACAGCTTCATTAAATAGTTTCATTGTGTGAATATTTGAACTAAGAGGAAGCGTATCACAATACTTAAATAAGAAACCATAAGCACCAGGCATTTGGAAATTACCTTCTTTAATGACAATATACATTTTCTTATGTTTATTGACATGTTTACAAACTAGAGTTTCACAAATGCTTTCTAAATGAGCAAAGTGATTGCCCGTAATAATAAATGGACCTTTGAAATCTTTGATGTTTTCTAAACCAACAAGTTCAACATCATATGTCTTTTTAGCTTTTCTTCTGACTTTGTTACCAAGTCTAACACCTAAAAAGTGTTTGAATTTGTTTTTAAACTTTTTATATAAATAATCAACATCTTCAGGTTTTAGTTCTTTTGATGGTGGGTCATTTTCCACATCTTTGTTGAAGTAAGCACCACCTAGTTTTTCATATTCTTTAATGCGGTTTAAGATTTCTAGTCTTTCTTGATCCATAATCTCTTATCTAAGCAAGCAACAAAATGATGATTAGATTCTAAAATGTCATAAGCCATCTTAACCATTCTTTCGACGCCTTTTAAGTCATTGGCTTTAGCTTCATCAGAATAGTTCTTTTTCATTGCTTGTAGCTCCTCATAATACATTGTGTCTTCCGCATATTTCCAGAAATACTCTTGATACATGATTTCATAACGCCAAGGTTTCATGAACATATTATAATGAATTAGATTGATTTCACCATCATAGCCATCTTCAATTGGCATTCTGTTCCATGATTTTGGAAGGAATGTTACTGAATCACGACAAATGTAATTCAAATAATCTTGGTCAGGTGCAACACATAAGAAATGATACTTAGTTAATAAATCTAAGAACTTTTCTAAGACTTTTTCTTCACGGTATTTATCTAAATCCATCAATAAAACACCGCTATTGAAGTATTTATCTTTATATGCACCTACGGCATCTTTAACATAAATCTTGAAATCATCATTGTTATTAACAACATCATCACTAATAACACCTAAGACTTTACCATTTAGATCGATATCATAAAGTTTTGAAATGTCTGTTAGAACAACAATATCACAGTCAAGATAGATTGCACGTTTTAAATTAGGGAAAAGTTTAGGAATGAACAAGCGATAAAAGATTGCTTGTGTATAATAATCCCTAACTTCATCAAGTTTTGAAGATATATCGGTAATTAGTGGAGCAACATCCACGAATGTAATTTTAATATTAGCTTTTTCAAAAGACTTGATATCAGAAACATTCTTATCACTTATTTTTGATGTTAAAACATACATGTCATAATAATTATCTGGATTGCTATTTTTAATAATCGAATTGATAGTTACGCCAAGAAATGGAATGTAATTATTGTCACAAGAAAAAAAGATTGGAATATTTTTCATGATCTTCACCTCTTTATTTATATAGTCGATATATTATATCAAATTTTCCCTAAAAAGTCAAAACAACTACTGATGTTAAAAAATATATGAGCACGAAAAAAAGAGTAATAAATGATAAATCTCATCTATTAGACCCTTTAAATCCAAAAGAAATGATTTCATTTTATTACTCTTTAACTTAAATTAAAACATAAAGAATCGATAATAATAAACCTATGAAATAAGATACACTATTACAATAAAAACTATATTTAAAAGCTTTTTTCAAATCTTTAGTAATTAACAAATATAAGATTGCTTCAAATAATGTAATCACTATTTCTAAAAAAATAATCGTTATAACATATGATGCTAAAGAATCAAATAAATAGTTAGTAATAAAAAGGTTAAGCGGTATATTAGTTATTGTATTAATAATGATGGAAAGAAGGATCACCTTTTTTTGTGCTTGTAAAAGAATCAATACTAATCCTTCAAAAGCAATGGTTAAAAGTAAACTAAATACAATTTCCATAATTTATTTCCTTTTTGATAAAATAATCAACAGCTAACACAATAACTAAAGTTAAAAGGCTCAATATTAAAATAATGATTTTAATTAATAAATGATCAAAGCCAATAAAGCCTAATAAATAACCTGGATATAAAACACCTGCTAAAAGGCCAAAAGCTAAACCTTTTCTTTTTTGAAGCAAAATATTCATAAAATATAAAGTAATAGGCATTGAAAAATTAAAAAAGAAAATACCTATTAAATATAAATATTGATTTGTATCACCAATCAGTAAAAAGACTATTGATATTAAACATGAAATAATGATGGTTAAGCGAATCCCAATGAATTTAGAAAACAAACCTCCTAAGGCTTTGCCAAGCATTGAACATAAACCAATCATTAAAATCAAGAATGTCGTTTTATCAAAACTAATTGGTGATGCAACACCAACAAAGCTTCTAATCAAAACAACAATCATTATCAAAATGATGAGAATAAAGAATGTTCTTTTATTGATTTCCTTTGTGTCTTCAGAATTTACATTTTCTTCGCTTTTACTTAACAAAAGGATAACTGATGGCATAATCAGCAAACCCATAAAGATAATAAACATCCAAAGGCTATGGAATAACTGGCCTAAAACAAGGCCAAAAGCCCCTGATGAAACGAAAATACCAATCGATAAAATATCATTATTTGTTTTATCACTCACATATTTTCCACCAGCAATATGGAAAAAGGCATTGCCTAAGCCTAAAAAGATTGCTGATGCGTAACCATTAAATGTGAAAATCATTCCCATCGTAAGAAGGGCAAGACTAATGATTAAAAACAATTTGTGATTTTTAATTTTATCATTTAATAAGCCAATAAATGGTTGAAGAACAAATGCACAAATATTGTATGCTAAAAAGACATAAATATCTAGTTCATCGCTTTTCCCATAAAGTGATGAAAAGATTGTAAATGCACAAATGCCATCAACTGTAAAATGCAGAATTGTGAAAAGAATAGTTTGGAATTTATTATTTATTCTTAAAATATTCATTATTCACTTTCCATTTTTTCAATAATGGCTCGAAAAACAACACAATTACGATAACCGATATGATAAGCTAAAAAATCACCTTCACTAGTTGTATATGGAAAACTAACATCAAAATATTGTGGATCATTTTCATTATACCCAGCAAATCTTTGCCAACCAACTATTTTATATCCTTCAGGAAAATTAGAAGGAACAATAAAATCAATGATTTCATTCTTTGTGGCTAATTTAGTATGTTCCACTGCCGAATAATTGGTTTCTTCATCTCTAATTTCATAACAAAACAAAGCCACTGGATCATTCTTTTTCCTACCACCACAAGAAGCTGGTGATATAACATCAAGAATCACAAACAATACTAAAAACATAACTCTAACTTTCATTTTTTTCCCTCCTATTTTTTATTCTATTCCCCTTGAAATTGTTTAAATGGTAAATATTTAAAAACTTGTTTTTGATATAATTGATACTTAGGGTATTTTGATGATGAAATCTTTTCACCCAAAGCCGAACTTCCCATAAATAAAAGAATTAAGAAAAGGGCTCCTAAAAAACTCCAATTAAAAATACCAAAGCTTGCAACATTAGCTGATACGACAAAGAAATAAAGGGAGAACCACATTCCTTGTTCACCTAAATAATTAGGGTGACGGAAGCGACTCCAAAGACCTATTGTATTAAAGCCTAAGTTAAATGGGTAATCAATCTCTTCAAGTGATGATGCATTTTTTAACTTCTCTTTCTTTGCTCTTTGGAAATACCATTGTTCTTCATCAGCAAAATGTTCGATTGCTAAAAAGATTGTGGCTGAAAGCACAACAATTGCATCCATCCAATTTAGCGGAGCATTTGATTCCATGACCGCAAGTAATGGAAGAGTAATTGCTAAAACCAAAACATTTTGATAGAAGCTAATAAAGAAAAGATCAAATAAAGCCCATACTAGTTTATTTGTGAATGGCTTTTTGCCTCTTAAGATTTTCCAACGATAATCTTCTTCACCAGACCAAAACTTAATACTATAAGCTCCTTTTCTTGCGAAATTAAATGTTAATCTAATTCCCCATAGAGTAACGATTAAAGCAAACATCACAAGTCTTAATTTAAAACCACCACTAATAGTAATAATCCATACATAAGCAATTGGTAAGATACTCCATATTTTATCCATTTGTGAATTGTTGCGTGAGATTTCACCCACAATAAAACAATATAAGACACTAGATAAACAAACAATAATTAAAATATTTAATGTTTTAAGTTGTAAACTACTTAAACCACTTCTTCCAAGATATATTGAAAAAAAGGCAAGTGTTAGTATAACTAAAGCAAAAATAATTGTGACAATCGTATTTTTCATAAGATTAAAAGTAATCCTCCATTGTAAAGTAAGTATTTTAAAGTATTAGTTTTCTTCTTTCAAATAGTATATTCCTTGTGAATATACTTTTTTAAAGCCAAGTGAAGAATAAACATGATTTGATATTGGATTTTTTTGATCAACATTAAGGGTTGCTGTAAAGTGCATGTCTAAGATTTCATTCTTAATAGAATTGACTATTTTTCTTGCATAGCCATGATTTCGATATTCTGGTTTTGTATAAACATATGAAATACGGTAAGAATCTTCAGTGCCTTTTGAAAATGATGCCATTGATGCAATCTTTCCATCAACTTTGATAAGTCGATATTGATCTATTTTCTTTTTGATTGCTTCAATATCAGGTTTATCTTTAAGACCACAATCTTTGAAGAAATTTAAAGTGCATAAATGGATTTCTTCAACGTCTTCGATTGTTGCCTTTTCCACTTCATTTGATGATGGCTCAGTATATTCATTGGTTTCCATGAAATCCATTAAAATATCTTCAATATAGTTATGATTCTTTACCAAGCAATCACCAATTTCTTTAGGACACATTATGCCATTTAATGCTAGGCCTTGTAGTTTAAGATATTCTAAAAGTTCCTTTAAGCATTCTTTATCACCATAAAGTAACATATTATATGGTTCTACTTTTAATGCTAGTAGTTTAAATTCATTGTTTTGAACCTTTACCGCATAATTTGTGTTTGAAGTTTCATTTAGTAATTTAGCATCTAAAAAGAAAAAGACAGATAAATATTTATTTTTATTTAAATATTCAGCATTATCATTAATAAAGTCATGACCATTTTGATAATTCTTAATCATCTTACACTCCAATGTTTTCTTATTACTATTATTATATCAAAATAATCCAACATTAGCAATTTATATATAATATATTGATGTTAAGTTATATTCTTTTTCGTGATCATCTTCAATAAAAAGTTCTTTTGTATATTCCATATTGTTGTGTTCTAAACACAACTCTAAGAAACATAAGAAAATACCAATATCAATTTGATTATAATAAATGACTTTATTTTTAGGCATGATTCCTCTTTTGCCTTCTTTATGATATCTATATACTTTGATTTCTCTTTCACTTGCTTCAACTTTCCATGGTTGTGAATTACAAGCACTAGGAGCAAATCTTACAATATTAGCAATATCTAGATAACTATCACCAAACCATATTTCTGATATTTCTTTTCTTTTGCTTTTAAACATGTCTTTTCTAAATTTGGTTGGTGAATCAACTTTGGAAATCACAATCATAATGACAAAATCTAAACCATCTAATTGTGGTTCATCTGCTTTACCTATCCCAAACCATAGCGTGCCTATGTTTTTTGATACTAAATAAAGATCTAA
>DBWT01000038.1:19193-24816 GCA_002309035.1 Caryophanales bacterium UBA1231
ATGCAATATTCTTGTCCTCTTAAAATTGATCCTTTTTTTACAATTTTGATTTTAACTTTAATATCATCTACTAAAGGTTTTAATTCTGAAAAGACTTTTTTAATGTCTTCGATTTCATCTTCTTTTATATGTTCATTTCCTATATTTCTAAATAAATGAAATGATTTTCTTTTAAATATATTATTGTATAACTCTTTATTCATTATTTATTACCTTTTATATTAAATTAAATAAGATGGTATTTTTCTTCACCAACTTTATTATAGTTTTACAAAAAGTGAAGGTTAGAAATAGCTTCAAATAGTTTTCCTTTCCACACTTTAGATCCATAAGTCCTTACATATAGCAACCTTAATAATTGATTTACTTAATAAATCTTAATAAAAAGTCAGCAACTCCAATCACTATAAAACCATTGTAAAGCAATTCATTATATACCATATTTTCAAGCATTTGTACCTTCATATACATATGGATCTTTCATTATCCTACAAAACTCCTTTTAATAGCATATACAGCTGTTTCATAATCAATATCACCAATAGAATACAAATGAATTATCTTTTGATTTCTTTCACTGACTTCTCCATTACCGCCAGTTGATTCAATTATCTTAGCTAAAGCTTCAATTTCTGTTTCATTTGTTTGAGGTAGTTCAATACTAAATGGGAAGCCATTTCTAATTATTACTTGATTTAAAAATAAAGAAACAGCATAAGACATGTTAATTCCTAGTTTTTTAAAAATATCTTCTGCTTTTTCTTTTACAGTTGGTTCAATTCTAATATGTATAAGTTCGTTCTTGTTTTCTTTATTTTCCATATATAATTCACCTCACCAATATTGTATCACATTTGATATACATTTGCAAGAAAAAAAGAAATAAGATTAAGCATCTTACTTCGTTTTTTAATTATTATTTTGTGATTATTTGAGAATATTTATTTAACATATTTGAGAACAATCATTTAACACATTTGAGCATTTTTAAATATTTTGTTTTTGGCTGATATGTTTTTATGCTCAATTCTGATACTCTTCTTTTATACATAGATTAGTCACCTCAAGAATATTTTATTATATTTTAATAGCAATTTCAAGAATTTGAGCAAAACTGTTTCTAATATTTGAGGATTTTTACTTCCAAGATTTGATGTATTTTATTTCCAAGATTTGAGATATTTTACTTTTTTTAAAATATTCAAATTAAAAAAGAAGACACATTTTTTGTATCCTTCTAGACATTTCAATATGTGATTATCATAACAAAAGTGTCGTTTAGGCATTTTATTGTTCTAAAAGTGTCGAATAAATTTAACGCAAAAAAAGCCGGCAAGTACTAATTGGGATTATCCGATCTTCCTTGCTGGCGATTTCGATTTTATAATTACTTCACTTGTCCAATACGTATATTTTAGCTCTCATCAAAAGCTTTTTTTAAGTTTTCATCTTTATAAGGATTTATAATAAAATAATCATCTTGTTTAACAATTCCTGATTTTACTAATATCTCAATATAAATTGAATCAAATGCATTAAACATTGTATCTTCATCTTCATCAATTGGATTTCTACCAATGATAAATCTAGTTTTTTAAGCAACAATTCCAAAAACAGATAAGGATTATTAACTCTAAGATGATGACCATCATAATCAAAGAACGACATCATAAAACTCGCTTAAATAGAAAATCATGGGGTGAGTATAATTTTTTACATTTCTTTTATGTCTTAATTCTTTATTATAATTCAATAATTTTATTAATAATACACCTTTAATATTTACTCAACCCGCTGATTTGCAGATTATATTATATATGATGATGAATATAATAAACGTAAAAAGCTGATAATGTAAAACATTATCAACTTTTTTTAATTTTCATGTACTCTAAAATTTTCTAAAGGATCTCAGAAAACCCTATAATTTTCTATTTAAGCTATTATTTTTGTTACGTTATCAGTTTAAAGGTGACTGTTCCATCTCCAAAGGAATCTCTACTCTTTATAGTACCAATTTGTGTAGTACCATTTGGATATAATGGATTAGGATTCATTTTAAAGTATACTGTTTTACCAGATATAGAATAGGTTCCATGAGCACTCCATGGAGTTTTATCACCATCATAGGAATCAGTAAAATCATAGGTTCCATCGCTGTTTAATCTAAAGGCCATATAACCTACTTGAACTGTTCCTCCACTAGGACCAAGTTGTTCGGTTTGGAGATATATACCTGGTTTAAGTTTAGTTCCTCCTATACCACCGGAGAAGGCGATGAAGAGGGCTATACATACGCATCCACCTATTAATGATAATAGTCCTGGAGCTATTCTTACTACTTCACTCTTCTTTAATCTATAATCATTACCAGTTTCGGCTTTTTCTTTCTTCTGTTTCTTAGAAGTTGATATCATTACTGGTATAGCTAAAGCTCCACCACCAATAGCCGCAATAATACCTATGATTAATAATAAAGTCTTTGCGTTAGCTTCTTTTTTAGCTTCCGTAGCTAGTACTTTAACAGTAGATCTTTTAGCGTAGATGATTGGTCTAATAGCTTCAATATTTTCTGCACGGGTAGCTTTATTATGTTCATCATGACGATAGGTAGTTAAAGTATCATATGAAAAGCCTCCTGGGAAATAATCATTGACATAATAATAAATGTGATCCTTATTATAACACCAGGAAGCACCTTTAACGATAGTATAGTCAGTTGGTCTACCATCATCACCAGCAGAATCATAATCGCTTCTATCTCCTACCGCTACATAATCATTAACAGTTACTACATTTACACTATTAGATTCAGCGATGTGTGAATTAGCGAATAATTGAATATGTTCTTTAACATCTTTAAAAGCAGTATTATAGAAGTTATCATTTAGATAAGCTCGCATTTCACTATATTGCCAATTATAGGCAGGAGTTTTTTCAGGAACTCCTTCCATGGTATTATAGTATCCATACCAAGTATCATCTTTAGCATATTCTCTCAACCAGAAATAAGTGTCAATATATTTCTTAGATACTAGTTTAACCGTATCATTAACTTCATCATCAATTAATACTTTCCATTCAATAGGTTCTACTTTAAAATAATAAGTCTCTCCAGGTACTGGTGCAGTACCATCATCAAATGGTATGTAAGTAGTATCAGCAGTTTCATAGTGAACCTTAGGATCAGCATCACTTACTTTAACAAATAAGTATTTCCCTGATGTAAAATATCCATCACTATTAGCTTCTTTACTCATTTTAGCTAGTTCTTCATCAGTAGCCTTGGTTTGTGGATACATACCAAGCCAAACGGTATCTCCTTGTCTAGTGTATTTATCATTAGCCGCATCAACATCAAATGAGAATACACTAACAACTAGAACTAATAATATTATATAAGATACTAGTTTAATTAATCGTTTCATATAATTACCTCTTAAAAAATTCAACCGACAATTGTTGAGACAATGATATCTTTATCCGGCATTTCAAAACCAAATATACCATCACCATAATTAGTTACTTCAACAGGTTCATCATCGATTGTCTTAACTATTAATCCCTTTAAAGAAAATGATTGACCTTCCGCAATCCATACATAGAATGGTTGTCCATATAAAGCTTTGCCATCAATTGTTCTATAATTATAAGTATTACGATAAGATAATACTAACCAAGAATCATTTATAATGATATTATGAGCATAGCCAATTTGGAATACTAATGTATCGGATATTGATTTTAATGTCGATGAATCAATTTCTATTTCATTTTCACCAACATATTTATAATCTACAATATATCCGCCCATAAAGGTTATTACTCGTTCAACTACAAAATTCTTATCGGTATTAAATTTAATTCTTATTTTTTCTGATTCTTTAACCTTTTGATCAAAACTATAAGCCTTATTGTTACATGTAAATACTACATTGAAAATATTCTTATCTTCCTCTGTTTCATGATAGTTATATTTATTAGAACGAGAATATATTGAAAAATCACTAATAGCACGATAATAATGTGTTCTCACTGATACATGAACATCATGACTAGGGGCTACAGCACTATAACGACCATCTGATTCTTTAGTAAGAGTTAGAGATTGTTGTTGATCTTCAAGGTCATAATAGTAACATTTAATATCAGAATCTTCATAATAATAATTATCAGGATCATCAATAGAAACACCAAAATAGAATTTCTCACCTTCAACAATTTCTAATGTATCAACTACAATAAATGACTCTATCATCAAACTATATCTTTTATCTAGAATAAAGATTTGGAATGTTACATCCTTATCAGGCATGACAAAGGAAGTTTCATCTTTATCAAGACAATCAGAATTGACGTATACCGCATCCAATTTATGATATTTATCTAATTTAATACTAAAGTTAATAGTTTCTCCAGCTTTAGCTTTTTCACTAGATACGGTTACTTCTCCATCTCCTATACAATCTACTTTAATTTGATGATAACCAAAACCATCATCAACAATGGATTTTTCGGTAACACCATAAAGTGGTGTTAGCTTTTCATTATTAACAATAGTAGTGTCTATTGTTCCACTTTTTGAGGTTTCAATCTTTTTCACATTAGCTGTTTTTCCACAAGAAAATAACAGTGCTGTAAAAGCAATAAACAAAAATATATATTTTTTCAAGTTTATCACTCCTTTCAATTACATTATACCATACTACCTTTTTTTTGTAAATAAAAAAAGAATAGCAATAAAAAGGCATCAACAAATTATCATAATCAATAGCTCAATGCGTATCTAGTATTAGGCGAAAAAGCATCTATTATCTAAATTGGTTAATTTAATATTGACTTCTAACATTTATACTTTTTTTATTTCTAACAGATATATTCACCCTAACATTTGTGTATAAAAAATTATACACAACAAGTATAAACAAACACATTGTTCGAATCCCTATTTCTTTACGGCTCAAATCTCATCATTCTTACGGTTCAAATCTCATCGGTATCACTGTTCAAATCTCATATGTATCACATCTATTTTTTAATGTTCAATGCCGTACGAGATTAACTTATCCAAAAATATTCAATTCCGTATGAGACCGATATGTATACTCTCTCATAAGCAACAAAAAAAGCGTCCATTTTACTATATTTGGACACAATTTTTATATATTTTGACCATAAATGCCTAAAATTAGAAGCACTTATAGATAAACGACTATGGTGAAAACAACGAGATTCGAGCTGATTATAATCAGTATGCTTCCCAATACAGATGTTTTTAATAGTTTCAACCCTACGTTGCGACTACAAAAAGTCTCGTTTATTTTTTAAATAAAAAAAGACCACTTTTAGGCTTCATACCTAAAAATGGTCGATTTTTATTCATTTTATGCTTATTTTTGGCCGAAAATTCCTATTTTCTTACTAGACAAACGCTGGTTTCGATGTGGGTTGCACCGACAAAAAGTCTCGGATTCTTCATCAGTAATACTTGCCAAAACAATATACATTGCTAAATATTCGTTCCGTTTTCTAGTATATCTACATATTTATCAAATCTATAGATTACATTGTAAATTATTATAAGTAAAGTTTCAAGTGTTTTGTTTTACTTATTTTAAAATTA
>DBWT01000030.1 GCA_002309035.1 Caryophanales bacterium UBA1231
TCCTCTTATTAATTAGTATACACTAAAGATAAAAAAAATAAAAGAAAAAAGCGACTTTTTTGTCGCTTTATACTTTAATATCCATCCACTTAAGATGAGTGAGACGATAATTATTTACTAAAAATCTTATCATTTGATCAATGAACATTCCAATCCAAGAACCAAGNNNNTGGATAACATAATAAAAATGATAATAATGGTCTGATTACGGCAACACTTATCATACTCGTTCTGGCTGTAAATTTAACATCCCCAGCGCCACGTAATGCTCCCGTTGTAACCCACTGCAAACTTTGTGGGAATATGACAAAAACCGCAAACATTAAGACGGAACTTGCGCCATTAATTACTTCTTCATCACTAGAAAACAAGTGCGATACAGGTTCACGGAATAAAAATATCAAGGAAACCATAATTATACCAAGTAAAAAACTTAAAGCTTGACTAATTCTTGCATAAGCATATGCTAAAGCTTTTCGATTTTCACCTAATGATTCACCAACTTTTGCGGCACATCCAATCGCAAAACCATCTGTAATACTAAAAGCAAGACTTATTACACCTGATATAATCGCATTTTCTGCAACAACCATCGTTCCTAAATTATTAACAATTACCGCAATAATATAAAAACCAAAACGCATAAATAATTGTTCAATAAAGGCTGGCATTGAAACATTAACTAATCTCTTTGTACATTCTTTATCATATTTCCATTTTTCATGGCTTTCAAAATGTAAGAAGCCTTTACGAAATCTTAAAACTAATATCGCAATAATGAACGCAGTCATATTACCAATAACAGTTGCTATAGCGGCACCCTCAACACCAAGTTCCGGAAAGCCTAAATTACCATTTATTAAACAATAATTAAAAAATACATTTACTACATTAGCAACAATGTTAGTAATAAGTGTTATTTTAGTACTACCTTCAGCACGTAATCCAGCACAAATACCTACTCTTATATAATTAAAAATTAAAATACTGGAAACAATTCTAAAATATTTAATAGCATAGTCAATAGTATCTTCTTTGGCGCCCGTCATAATTAAAAATGGCCGAGCAAGAATAATTGAAAGAAGGGTAATGGCACCACCAACGACTACAGATGCTATAATTGCTTGTTTCATCGTCTTTTTGGCGTCACTCGGGTCATTTTCACCATGACGCCTACTGATGATAGCAGTTATTCCAGCATTTAAACCAAATGATACCGCCATCGTGATGAAGACTGGTTGTTGGCAAAGCGATACCGCCGCAAGAGCTTCAGTTCCTCTTCCACCTACCATCATTGTATCAATTAAACCAATTAGACTAATTAAAAAAGTCTCAAGAGCAGCAGGAAGAGATATTTTTAATATCTCTTTTAATATTTTAAAAAATGATGGTATTTCTTCATTATTTGTTTTATCTATTACTCTTTTTGATAATAATATATTCATTAATTTCACCAATTTTATAAATAGTATACCATAGTTAACTTCTTTTTAAAATAGTCAATAATAATTTATTTGTTATATAAAAAAACCAGCTTACGCTGGTTTTATATTATGCTTTGTTTTCGCTTCCTAATACTTCTTTGATCTTATGTGTAACAACTGCACGAACATTGTCACGACCATCTTTTAGATATTGACGAGGGTCAAAATGATCAGGATGTTCGGCAAAATGTTTACGAATTGCAGCTGTCATACCTAAACGTAAGTCAGAGTCAATATTAATCTTGCATACGCTACGTTTTGCGGCTTCTCTTAATTCATTTTCAGGAATACCGATTGCATCTGGCATCTTTCCACCATTAGCGTTAATGATTTCAACATATTCTTGAGGAACTGATGAAGAACCATGTAAAACGATTGGGAAACCAGGAAGTCTACGTGATACTTCTTCTAAGATATCTAAACGTAGTGGAGGTGGTACTAAAACACCATCTTTATTTCTTGTGCATTGTTCTGGTTTGAATTTGTATGCACCATGGCTTGTTCCAATAGCGATTGCAAGTGAGTCAACACCAGTACGATTAACGAAATCTTGAACTTGTTCAGGATCAGTATAACTTGATTTACCAAATTCAACTTTAACATCATCTTCAACACCAGCTAANNGTTCCAAGTTCAGCTTCAACTGTGATATAACGTCCACGAGCTTTAACATCATGAGCATATTCACAAACTTTACGAGTAACTTCAACGTTTTCTTCATATGGATGACCTGAATAGTCAATCATAACAGATGTGAAACCATCGTCGATACAAGCTTTGCATAATTCAAAGCTATCACCATGGTCTAAATGTAAAGCGATTGGAAGTTCTGGGAAGTTTTCAACAGCAGCTTTAACCATGTGAATTAAGTATTTTGCATTAGCGTATTTTCTTGCGCCAGATGATACTTGAAGGATAACTGGTGAATTAAGTGCGCCAGCAGCTTCAGTAATACCTTGAACGATTTCCATGTTGTTAACATTGAATGCGCCAATTGCATAACCGCCTTTATAGGCTTTTTCAAACATTTCTTTAGTGTTTACTAGTGGCATAATCTATATCTCCTTTTTACCATTTTTTACGGTTATTATTATATCACTTTTAGTTATCTTATTCAATATTCATTTTAAATGATTTTGTTAGATACATAATGATTTATATTTTACATAACCCTCCATGTGATAGACTATCTATCATGATAGATTATATATCATTATCACTCCATCGTCAATATGATAACATTTTACTAAATAATAAAAAAATAATGCTCAAGTGAGCATTATTTTAATTTGTATACTTTACCTTGATATGGCTCAAATAGTTTAGAATTTTCTGTATAACCATAATTATCTAATACTACAGTTACACTATCTAAAGCAAATGGTAAACGTAAATTACGACGACGTTTATCATAATTACAAACAATAAAGAATGTATCTTTATCATCATATCGTTTATAACATATTATTTTATTGCTATTTGGGTAATATTCAAAATAATCACCATATATTAAAGCATTGTTTGTTTTCTTAAGTTCAAATAATTTTTGATAGAATTTATAAATTGAATCTTTACTATTTAAATCTTTTTGAACATTGATATATGGATAATTAGGATTTACTTTAATCCATGGTTTAGCATCACTAAATCCGGCATTATCACTATCATCCCACTGCATTGGTGTACGGGCATTATCACGACTCATATATTTGATTTTGCGCATCATCACTTTATCACTAAAATGTAGTTTCTCACGTCCTAATTTGTAAATATTATGCGTTTCAACATCTTTATAATCATCCAAATTCTCAAAACCAGGATTTGTCATTCCAATTTCTTCACCTTCATATATGAATGGTGTACCTTGTTCTAAAAAGACAAACATCGCAAGTAAAGTTGCACTCTTAATTCTAAAATCAAGATTACCAAAACGATTGATACTTCTTGGCTGATCATGATTTTCTAAATATAATGTATTCCATCCTTTACCATTAATTTCATATTGCCACTTAGTTAAAGCTTTCTTAAGTCTACTTAATTTAAATTTTCTTAAGAACCATTTCACAATTATCGTATCAGCTGCCATATGATCAAAACTAAATAACATATTTAGTTCTTCTTTTTCTTTACTTATATAAGTTAAGGCACCTTCAGGTGTAACTAAGCCACATTCACCAACTGTGAAACAATCATAGCGGCTAAAGACATCTTTTTTAAGTTCATATAAATAATCATGGAGACGAGGTCCATTAGCGTAATGTTCTTGACCACATAAGAATGGACGCCATTTACCATTAGGGAGACCATTTCTTTTTGATATTAAATTAATAACATCACATCTAAAACCATCAACACCCATATTTAGCCAAAAGCGCAATATCTTTTTAACTTCAGCTCTTACTTTTGGATTATCCCAATTTAAGTCAGGTTGTTTTTTAGAAAATAAATGGAGATAATAACGATCAAGTTCTGGAACATATTCCCAAGCTGGACCACCAAAGAATGATGACCAGTTATTTGGCGCTTTTTTCTTATTTCCCGATCTAAAGAAATAATAATCATAATAAGGGCTATTCTCACCATTCTTTAATACATCTTTAAACCATTCATGTTCATCACTTGTATGGTTAACCACTAAATCCATAATGACTTTAATTCCCTTTTCATGGAATTTATCTAACATTTCCTTAAAATCATCAAGTGTTCCATAATCAGGATGAATATTATAATAATCGGAAATATCATAGCCATTATCATCAAGTGGCGATGCATAAATTGGTGATAACCAAACCATCGTTATCCCTAAGTTTGCAAGATAATCAATTTTTGATGTAATACCTTTAAGATCACCAATACCATCATCATTAGAATCTTTGAAACTTCTTGGATATATTTGATATACTATTCCTTCCTTATACCATGCACGGTAGTCATTCTTTTTGTCCATAAACGTGTCCTCTTTTTAATATTTTATCATAAAATTAAAAAGAAACATAGATTTTTTTATTCAATATCAATAATTAATCCATTAATTCATTATAATCTTTGATATAAATATTCCCAATTTTTTTCTTTTCTACTTCATCCGGTGAAGTTTTTTCATACACTGCAACAGTTAAAAATCCAGCATTTTTAGCAGTTTTAAGTGGTGTAAGTAAATCCTCAAATACTGCACATTCACTAATTTCAACACCTAACTTCTTTTGGCATGCTAAATAGACATCTGGTTTATCTTTTGTGCTTTTTATGGCACCAACTTCTAAAATGAAACTTAAATCATCATAAATACCATTATTAATAAGAGCACTTTTATAACAATCTTCATCATTAGCAGTTGCGGCACAAAATTTAATTCCTTTTTTCTTTAACATTTTAATAAATTCATAAGCATGAGGTTTTAATTTAACATGATGACGATAATAATCTAAAACACCACTTTTCCATTCATTAATGATATCTTCTTTCTTCTCATTTAAATTAAAGCGTGTAATAGTGTAATCGGCAGCTTTATCAAGACCAATATGGCCAATTGCTTTACCATAATCATCGGGAAGATCAAGACCTCTTTTTTTAAAGAAATCACGATCGACATCACTCCAAATTGAACATGAATCAAGTAATGTACCATCTAAATCAAATATAATACCTTTTATTTCTCTACCTAATAAATCCATAGCATCACCTATTTAAAAGGAGTCAAGTTATGCTTGACTCGCTTCTTCATAATTTTTCTTTTTTTCTTTATTTTCTTTATAACGCTTTAAGGTAATCAATAATTCATAATGACATTCTTTTTTATATTTAAATAGATATATGATTAAATCTATTGGTAAATATAAAATGAAACTTATTACCATTAGAATACATAAGATTATAATTATTGGTGAAAAGATTATCATTAATAAAAAGAATAATATTTCTTTTAATAAATTATGCTTCATAGCAAATTATACCTGAACTTGACTGGCGGTATGAATTGATGAATCACCTTTTTGGCATAATTCAATTTGATATTCTAAAACTTTTTTTACTACAATATCTGTTACATTATCAATGCCATATTTATTAATAACATTTATTGCACCATCAAATTCACCAATTCTACGGTAACAATCAACTAAAACTGCTAAAACTTGAGCATTTTTCCATGTATAATCAGATTTTTCAAATTCCAGTATAGCACGTTTACGGCTTTTTATCATCCATTCGGTATTTCCACCATCTTCAGCACACCAACTTGCACGTAAAAATGAACTTGCGGAACGTTGGATTTCACCTACAGCATCCATTAAAATACCTAAAAGGTAAAACTTTTTGACATCTTCTTTTAAATCTTGATTTAAAAATACTTCCTGATATTCTTCTCCTTTTAAGAGTTCTCTTTTACCGAATGTTACATCTTTTTCTAAATCAAAACTAGAGTATCCACAATTAGGACAAAATTGAACTGAATTTTTTTCTGCTAAACGAGCGACACCACGAGGACGTAAATCAAGATCTGTATCCATTACATCGACATTTGATAAGCTATGTTTAACTTCGACTTCAGTTCCACACATCATACAATTAACATGAGATCCGCCGAAAAAACTCATTTGTATTTCCTCCTAATAAAAGTTTTCTCCTATCTTTTTTATTATACAATACTAAAAATAAATAAACAAGTATTTATTGTATTTTTTTTTACAATTTTTTTTAATTGTTGTGGATTTCATTTTTTTCAAATTGAAGACGATACAAACTATAATATTTACCATGCTTAGATAGTAATTCTTGGTGGTTACCTTCTTCAATTATTTCACCATTTTGGAATACATAAATACGTGTTGCATGTTGAATAGTTGATAATCTATGCGCAACAATAATAATTGTGCCTTGATTGATAATCTTTTCTAATGAATCTTGGATTAATACTTCCGTTTCCGTATCAATATTAGCGGTTGCTTCATCAAGGATCATAACTTTTGGTTTGTGGACAATCGTTCGCGCAAAACTGATTAATTGTCTTTGACCAAGAGAGAAATTATTACCACGTTCACGAACTTCCTCATAATAATTATTTGGAAGTTTATCAATGAATTTAGAGGCATTAATATAAGTAGATGCTTCTTTTACTTCTTCAAAAGAAATTGATTCATCATTCATTTGAATGTTTGATAAAATAGTCCCACTAAATAAGAATACATCTTGTAACATTTGACCAATTTGACGACGTAAGCATGAAAGTTTTATTTTCTTGATATCAACACCATCAATTAAAATCTCACCTTTTTGGATATCATAATTACGAACAATTAGTGATAAGATTGTGGTTTTGCCAGAGCCAGTTGCCCCAACAAAAGCAATCGTATCATTTGGATGAATATGGAATGATACTCCTTTTAATACCCAAATATCAGGAATATAACTAAACCAAACGTCCCTAAATTCAATATCACCGGTGATTTCCATTTCAATAGCATCAGGATCTTCTTCTACTGTTGGTTTTAAATCTAAAATCGTAAAGATCTTTTCCGCTGCCGCAAATGAAGATTGTAATTCATTAAATTGGTCAGCAAGTGCTTGAATTGGTGTAAAGAATTTAGATATATATTGATAGAATGTATAAAGTAAATCATATGTTAAAGCAACAGTACCAATTCCTAAATTGAAATCAATTGCCATATTACCACCAAAGAAAAATACAATAATAACTGATGTTATATAGATAACATAAATTGATGGACGGAATATCGCAAAAGCAAATATTTCTTTAATTAATGATTTCTTTAAAGTATTGTTGTTATTTCTAAATTCTTCATTCTTCTTATCTTCTTGATTGAATACTTGTGTAATCTTCATTCCAGAAATATTTTCTGATAAGAAAGCATTCATACTAGCCACATTAGTACGAACTTGACGATGAATTTTCTTTGAATAATATCTAAAAATATAAGCAACGATTCCTAAAACTGGTACTACAACTAACATATATAACGTTAAGCGACCATTAATTAAAGCCATCGCAATAAATACGCCTATAACAGTTGCGATATTTTTAACTAAATTAACCATGATATTAGTATATAACTGGAATATTACATTAACATCACTTGTTACTCTTGTAACTAAGGTTCCAGTTGGTATCGCATTATGTTCAGCGTGCGATAATTCTTGAATATGAGCAAGAACATCAATTCT
>DBWT01000065.1:0-6595 GCA_002309035.1 Caryophanales bacterium UBA1231
GTTTTAAATGAAGTAAATAAATGTAAAATGAAAGGTTTAGAAATAAATGTTAATGATCTTGCAGCATCATTTCAAAATAGCGTTGTAAAAGTATTAACTGATAAAACTATTAAAGCCGCAAAAGAATACCACGTAAATCAAATAGTTGTTGCAGGTGGTGTTGCCGCAAACCATGGCTTAAGAGAAAGTTTAACTAGTGCATGTGAAGAAGAAAACATCAAATTAACTTTCCCAAGAATGGTTTATTGCACCGATAATGCAGCGATGATTGCTGTGGCTGGATATTTTAAATATCTTTCAGATAACGAAAAAAATAGTGATTGATTTTATTTGAAATATATTGTATAATTAATATGATTTACGCAAACAATGGGGGAATCTCTATGAAAAATATGAATA
Source organism: Caryophanales bacterium UBA1231 (assembly GCA_002309035.1). The sequence goes on from DBWT01000065.1 coordinate 400, forward strand.
AAAATTTATTAATTAAAGTAGGTAGTTTCATCCTTATGGTTTTATGCATATTTGTTCTTGCTGGTTGTGGAAAAGGTCAGTCAAGAAAATTATGGGATAAATATGTTAAAGCTGTAAATAATCAAGATTTAGATGGCGTTGCTGCTTGCTTCGAAGAAACTCCTGAAGCAAAAGCAAAATTCAAAGAAGACCATGCTGATTATTTTAGTGGTTTAACAAAAATCAAAACTAAATCATATAACGAAACAATCAACTGTAGTTTTTCCAATAGATTAAATACCCAAGCTTATTATTTAGGTGAAATAGTTATTCTTGCTAATGGTAGCACAGAATACAATATTACAATTTATTTCTATGAAAATAATAAAGGAACATTCTTCTGTTCATATTTTAAAATTGAAGATGGATTTACCGCTAATGAACCTAATGATTATTGGAAAGAAAAAGTATATTTCCATACAGATGAATTCTTATATAAGAACTATCCAACTGGAACAGTTTATATTGAAGAAACAAAGAATTTAAGAAACGCTGTTGTTCCTGCTGAAATCGATGGAAATAGAGTTTCTACAATTGGTGAATATGCATTTTATAAATATACAAAGATGTTATCATTTACAATCTCTACTAGTAAATTACGTAGTGTTGTAATTGAAGAAGGTGTTGATACAATAGGTAAATATGCATTCTATCAATGCCGAAAATTAAAAGAATTAGTTATTCCTGAATCAATGCGTTATATTGATCGTATGGCATTCGCCAACTGTACAGGACTTGAAAGATTAGAGTTCCAAACTAGAACTAAAGAATCTGGTAGTACTCTTGAACTTGAATCAAGTTCATATGGTGAACATTTAGGTAATAAGTTAGTTATTGCTGGTGCACATAATATGCAAATTGGTGAAATTGCTTATTTAACAGCCGAACTTGGTGACAATAAAGTTCCACGTGTTGAATGGACTTCTACCAGTGAAGCAATTTCAGTTAATGCATCAACTGGTAAGATAGTTGCTAATAAAGCCGGTCGTGCTACAGTTACTGCTACTCTTGTTGAAAATAGAGCAGTTACTGCAAGTGTTGAACTTGTCATTAATGAAATTGAAGCAAAAGACTGCCTAAAGATGTATTGGGATGCATTTAGTCGTTGTCCTGATTTGAAAGAAATAATTATTCATGCTCATAACCCTAATTCATTTATTATTGATAGCGGTAATTCATGGTTATTTAATACAACTTGCAAGATTTATGTTCCTAAAGGATCTCGTGATATGTATGTTAGTCATGCATTATGGTCTAAATATGCCGATCAAATCGTAGAGCTTGAAGAAAGTGATGCGGAAATTGGTATGGGCGTTGCTTTAGAAAAATTAAATTTAACTAAAGAAACTGCTGGTGATATTTATTCAGCTGTTAATCCAAATAAGATTGATAATATCATCTATCTAATCCAAAATGGTGGTAGATATGATTTAGTTAATGCTTATGCTGGAAGCAAGATATATAATAATGCTTCGGCAACTCTTATTGAAGCAAGCACAAATCAAGATCAATTATATAAATTACTAGTTGGTTTAATTAGTGAATTGAGTAACACTCTTGATGAAAATAAGATCGAAGAATTAGTTAGAGATAATGATGAAAATAATGACGATTTCAAGCATTACAAGAAAGCTAAAGATATCGTATATAATGAATGCAAGAAAGATAATGCTGCATTAACTGAAGACGGAGTTAAAGTAGATGAAATTGAAATAGTTGAAAATGACTTGAACCCTGGAATTACAATTTATGCTGTTCGCTATAAACTGGGTGATGGTGGTCAAGAAAACACAATGAACATTTTCATTAATGCGACAACTACTACAATATTAGATGAATCATTTACTGGTTCATATGATTTAATTAAAGTAGTAATGGCATCCGCAAATAAAGTTGAATAATTTATGATAAGATGTGCGTATATTTGCACATCTTTTCTTTTTAATTTGTCAATTGAAAAAATAATAATAGTGTGCTATAATAAGTAAAATAAGGGATTTTCTAATCTCTTGTCATTAACTGACTAAGGAATGTATTATGGAAGAAGAAAAGAAAACGATATTCCAACAAGAAGATTACGCCCCAAATGAGATGTTAACAAATCCTTTCTTTTATAAAACTAGAGAAGATCGTGTTGTGTCATTAGAAGATTTTGCAATACGTGTCAAATTAGGTTTATTCAAAAAGAAAGAAACAGTTTATCTTCGTAGTGTAATAAGAAACCCTAATATTAAGAAAAGCAAAAGATTTAGTATATTTAGTAAATATATAAAAGAAAATAAGAAAGCTTTTGATGATAATTTATATTTACAAAAAGAAGAAAATGAAAAGAAAAAAGATAATCTAAAGAAATTAGATATTAAAAAATTTAAAATAGGAAGATTATTTCTAGTATTTATATTAATTGCAATATCAGTATTCTTAACATTATTATTTATTTCTAAAGATTTTGTCTTAAAACTAGGTGTTCCAATGCTAGAAGAAATGAATGAACATATAGCATCTAGATTGAATTTTTATTTTTATTTATTAATAATTATTCCAAATTTGTTTTTGGTTTTATATCTTGTATATTTACTTTATTTTGGTATTTCTAATCATAAATTTGTGAAAATGGAAAAAAGAAGACAACTTGCTTTTGAAAGATATGCCGCAACTTCTAAAAAAGCAATGAATAAATGTTATAAAAGAATTATGAAATATTATAAACATAACATTTATAAAGGTGAACAATTTTTTGAAGCATTAATGTTAGATGAATTATGGAATTTAAAAATAGAAATTGATGATGCTGATAAGAAATTAGAAGAAGAAGCAACAACTAATAAGAAAATAGTAAAAAGAAATAAACATTATAACGGCTTTAATAAATTATTTATGACAATTATTTTATTGTCACTAATATTGTTAATAGCTTATGAAATTTATAGTATTTTTAAATAAGAGGTGGGTTATGGCTGAAGAAAAGAAAACAACTAAGAAAGCAGCAACAAAAACTACAGACACTAAAAAGAAAACAACAAAAAAGACTACTACAAGTGCGTCTACTAAAAGTGTCAAAAAAGAAGTAGCAAAGAAAGCTCCTGCCAAGAAAGCAACAACTAAATCTACTGCTAAAAAGGCACCAGCTAAAACTGCTGCCAAAAAAGAAGCACCAAAGAAAGAAAAGCTTGATTTAACTGCTGCGATTAAAAGCGCAAGCGCAAAGAAGAAAGAAGAGCCAGTAAAGAAATCTCTTGATGATATTATTAAACATGATGCTGAACAAGTTAAGAGTGATAAACCACTTGATCATGTTGAAGTATTACGTAAGAAGATGGAAGCCCAAAAGAAATTAAATGATGAAATTAAAGCAAGTGAAAAAGATAATGAATTAAAGAAAAAACTTCAAGCTCTTGCTAGTGCTAATTTAGAAGAATTAGAAGAAAATGCTGATAAAGAAAAAGAAGCAATTAAAGAAGAATTAAGTGAAGAATATAATGACCAAATTAAAAAGCTTGAAGAAAAGATTGAAAAACTAAATGATGATGTTAAAGATCGAGATGAACAAATTGCAGTATTAACTAATTCAATTATTTCTAAATCAAAAGAAGCTGATTTATTAAAGGAAATTGAGAGCTTAAAGCAAGAAATTGAACAATTAAAAGAAAGTAAAGAAACTGTAGAAGAAGAAAAAGAAGCTCCAGTTGAAGAAACTAATAAAGTTGATATTAGTAGTTCTGAAGTCCAATCAATAATTGCTCAAGGTGATATTCTACTTCGTATTAAATTACTTAATGAACGTATTGCGGAAAAAGAAGCACAAATTAAGGTTGTTGAAGATGAATTAAATAGTTTAACTGAAAAAGATATTTTTGCGACTGCTTTTGCGACTGAAATAAAGAAGATTCGTGATGATCGTAAAGATTGTGTTGTAAATGCTAATAAGAAATTAGTTACTATTTCCAAAAATGTTAAGAACGCTGAAGTTGAATTAAATGAAAAGATTATATCTCGTGATAAAAAGAAAGCTGAAATTGAAGCTTTTGATGAAGCATTAAAGAAAAAGAATTTAACTTATCTTGAAAAAGAAGAAGAATTAAAAATTCGTGCTAAGATGATAGCAGAACATGATAGTATTGCCGTGAAAACTGATGAAGCACGTGATAATTTCATTAAACAAGTTAAGATTTACAAGATGATAATTAAAGAAGCGGAAGTGTTTGTTGAAAACTGTAATAAACAAGAAAGTGAATTAATTGATTTATATCTTCGTAAATTAAGAGAAGAACGTTCAAGTGAAAATAAAGATTATAATGAATCGAAAAAAGAACGTGAAGATATGTTACAAGAATTAAATAAGTTAACTGCTATTTATGAAGAAATGAAATCACAAAATATCATTAATGATGAAGAGATTCCATCAGTTGAAGAGATTGATGCGATGAAAAAAGAATATGCTAAACTAATGGGTAAACTTGAAATGATTAAGAGTCGTTATCAAGAACGTAGTGAAGTTGAAGATGTGTTACGTACAGTTGACCCAGAAGTATCAGAATACTTAAAAGCCTTTAGTGAAAAAGAGCGCCTTGAATTTGATAATAATGAAAAGAATGAATTATTAAAAGATGCTACTCTTGAAATGAAAGAGAAACTAGAAAATATTGTAGAAGAAAACAATCAAAAGATTAATGAACTTGATAAATTCATTAAAGATAATGAAGCCAATGAAAAAGTTATATTCTATAAACAATTGTTAAATAGTATGGCTGAACTTAAAGATAAGGAAGTTATTTTTAAAGAACGCGCTCAAAAATTAAAGATGGAAATTGATCGTATTGATTTTAATTTAGAGGATTAAATATGAAAATAACTATTCAGAAAAGTATATATGATACTTTACCTGAATTTAATATTGTGGCTCTTTTAATGGATGTTGAAGTTAAAGAAACGACAGATGATATTAAAGAACTTATAAAACAATATCAAGAAAGTACCAAAGAGGAGTATTCATCATTAGAGGATGTATTGAATATTCCTCTTATTAAAAAGGCTAGAGATAGTTATAAAAAATTAGGTAAAGATCCTAGTAGATATCGTTTAGCTTGTGAGTCGTTACTCAGAAGAATCGTTAAAGGTAATGATCTTTATATTATTAATAATTTAGTTGATATTGGTAATTTATTATCAATTGATTTTAAGCGTAGTACGGCAGTACTTGATTATGATAAGATTAAAGGCGATATAAAGATTAGACGAGGACTTGCGAGTGATGTTTATGAGGGAATAGGTAGAGGCATCATTAATATTGAAAATATTCCAGTTTATGTTGACGATGTTAGTCCTTTTGGGTCTACGACATCAGATACAATGCGAACATCTGTTTCAATGGATACGAAAAAGATGTTATTATTTATTGTTTGTTTTGATGAAGGAAATCATGAATATGAAACAAACAAAGCAATTGAGCTTTATCAAAAATATGCAAATGCGAAAAATATAGAAATAATAAATGTGGAGAAAGAAGTATGAATGAAACTACAAATTTCTTAATTGATAGAATTAAATATGATGTTGATAATGGCATCGTTAAAGAAGTAATAACTCGTTTTCCACCTGAACCAAATGCATATCTTCATATCGGTCATGCACGTGCGCTTGTTACCGATTTTGGAATGGCAGAAATGTTTGGGGGAAAGACAAACCTTCGCTTTGATGATACAAATCCAGCTAAAGAAGGGGCTGAATATGTCAATGCGATTATTAAAGATATTGAATGGTTAGGATTCCATCCTGCTAAGATTCTTTATGGAAGTGATTATTTTGATATTCAATATGAACTTGCGGTTAAATTAATCAAAAAAGGTTTAGCTTATGTTGATGATTTAACACCAGAAGAAACTGCTAAATATCGTGGTGACTTTAATACACCAGGAACACCATCTCCATACCGTAACCGTTCGGTAGAAGAAAATTTACAATTATTCGAAAATATGAAAAATGGTATGTATAAAGAAGGAGAAAAAACTCTTCGTGCTAAAATAGATATGGCTAGTCCAAATATCAATATGCGTGATCCAGTATTCTATCGAATTCTTTATATTGAACATCATCGTCAAGGTAAGAAATGGTGTATTTACCCAATGTATGATTTTGCTCATCCTATTCAAGATGCTTT
>DBWT01000065.1:6648-10818 GCA_002309035.1 Caryophanales bacterium UBA1231
TGTGAAATGGAACATGTTCCTCACCAAATCGAATTTGGTAGACTAAATATCACTAACACAATTATGAGTAAGAGATATTTACGTCAATTAGTAGAATCAGGAAAAGTAATTGGATATGATGACCCAAGAATGCCAACTCTTGTTGGTCTTCGTCGTCGTGGTTATACACCAGAAGCAATCAAGAAATTCATTATTGATGCTGGTCTATCAAGAACTAATATTACGGTTGAAAGCACAGCTTTAGAATCTTGTATTCGTGAAGACTTGAAACTTAAAACAGAACGTATTATGGCAGTTCGTCATCCACTTAAAGTTACTATTACAAATTATCCTGAAGGAAAGATTGAATATGTGGATGCCGAAAATAACGCTGAAGTTCCAGAAATGGGTTCACGTAAAGTTGCGTTTGGTCGTGAAATCTATATTGATAGTGATGATTTTGTATTAGAAAAACCAAACAAACATTATAAACGTTTAGCGTTAGGCATCGAAGTTCGTTTATATCATGCATACTTCATTAAAGCAAATGAAGTTAAATATGATGATAAAGGTAATATCGTTGAAGTACTTTGTACATATGATCCACTTACAAAATCAGGATCAGGATTTAATGAAAGAAAACCAAATGGTACTATTCAATTTGTCGAAGCATCAACAGCGCGTTCTGCCACATTCAATTTGTTTGAAGCATTGATTACTGATGACGATGAATCTAAAGATATTACTGAACGTGTAAATCCAAATTCTTGGAAGAAAGAATATGGATATGTCGAAAATGCCAAACCTCATTTTGAAGATTTGGAAAAATTCCAATTCATTCGTGATGGCTATTATGTTGTAGATAAAGATTCTACTGATGATAAATTAGTATTCAATTGTATTGTTCCACTAAAATCATCATATAATTAAAATAGGAGAAAAAAAATATGTTAGAAGGGTTAAATGAAAGACAATCACAAGCGGCACTTGCGGTAAATGGTCCAGTTATTGTTTTTGCGGGTGCTGGTTCTGGTAAAACTAGAACACTTACATACAGAATACTTAATATGATTGTAAATGCACATATTAGCCCTTTCAATATTTTAGCGATTACTTTCACTAATAAAGCCACAAACGTTATGAAAGAACGTTTAGCATCATATATTGATATTGATATCCGTAATTTAACAATCAGCACATTTCATTCACTTTGCGCAATGATTCTTCGACGAGAAATTTCATTCCTTGGTTATAGTAAAGATTTTGAAATTTTAGATGAAGAAGAACAACTAAAAGTTATTGATGAAGTATTAAAAGAAAATGGTTATGAAAAGAAAAAAGATAAATATTATCAAAAAATAATAAATTATAATAAATGTTTCATGACTAAACCCGCTGATTCTTTAGAAGAAGAAATCTATGAATTATATGAATCTAAAATGAAAGAATTAAATATGTTAGATTTTGAAGATTTACTTCTAAAAACATATGAACTATTTAGTGAAAGTAAAGAAATATTATTTAAGTACCAACAAAGATTTAAATATATTTTAGTTGATGAGTTTCAAGATACTAATCTTGTGCAATATAAGATTGTAAAAATGCTCGCAATAACTAATCGTAATTTATTCGTAGTTGGTGATGATGACCAAAGTATTTATAGTTTTCGGGGCACAAATTACGAAAATATGAATCTATTTAAAGAGGATTTTCCCGAATATCAACTATTTACTTTAAATGAAAATTATCGTTCAACGCAAACAATTCTTGATATGGCTAATCGTCTTATTAGAAATAATAAGAACCGTGAACCAAAAGATATGGTAACAAAAATTCCTGGTGAAATTGATGATGCAGTTGTGCAGCTATTACCAAATGGTCTTGATGAAGTAAAATATGTTCGTGAAAAAATAGAAGCATATAAAACAGGACTAAATAATTATAGTGAATTTGCGGTTTTATATCGTAGTTCTGTTCTTTTACGAAGTATGGAAATAGAACTAATTGAGCATCATATACCATATAAAGTATATGGTGGTGTATCATATCTTCGCCGTAAAGAAGTTAAGGATATCATCGCTTATTTTAGGTTAATGCTAAATAATAATGATACTTTATCATTTAAGAGAATTATTAATACACCATCTCGTGGTATTGGTCTTGCGACAATTGAAAAGATAGAACGTATCCATAAGGAATATCATGTTGATTATATGAAAGCGATAGCTTTAAGTGAATCAGTTTTACCACAATCAAAATATGAAGAATTAAGATTATTTAAAGATATGATTGAAAGATATCGCAAAGATCTTGATGAAGATAGTTTAATTACGGTATTTGATAATTTAGTTAATGAAATAAAATATGTTGATTACTTAAAAGATGAATATGATAAGGAAGATGCAAACGACAGAATCAATAACTTAAATGAATTTAAGAGTATCTTATATATGGTTGAAGCTATTGACAAAGATCGACCTAAATTAGATAAATTAAAAGAAGCCTTAGATGATGCAGTATTAAGTGATGATCATCTTCAAAATCAAAAAGAAAATAAATTAGGTGTTACATTATCTACCATTCATTCGGTTAAGGGAATGGAATTTGACTATGTATTTATTATAGGTATGGAAGAAAATATCTTTCCAAATGCGACTAAGCAATTAAAAGAATACGAACTTGAAGAAGAAAGAAGAATTGCTTACGTTGCTATGACTAGAGCTCGAAAAAAATTATTTATGACATATACCGCCACGCGTTTGCTTTATGGTAATTATTTTAGAAATGAACCATCAAGATTTTTACTTGAAGCATTAGGCGTTAAAGATATGAATAATTATGAAAGTGCTGGGCTTGCCAAAAAAGAAATAGCCACAAAAAATAAAACATACGAAATCGCAAAAGATAGAGTAATACGTGTAGATGGTGATACTGGTTTTAAAGTTGGAGATAAAATTCATCACACGAAATTTGGTGATGGTATTATTTTGAATATGGAAAATGGTATTGGTAATATTTTCTTTAGCCAAGAAAAACAAGCTAAGAAGATATTATTAAATCATCCTTCAATTACAAAAATTGATTAATTTGGGAGTATAATATGGATCCAAAAAATCGAATTAAAAAATTAGTAGAAGACCTAAATCGCTATAGTGAAGAATATTATATTTATGATAGTCCAACTATTAGTGACTTTGAATATGATGCATTACTTCGTGAACTTGAAGAATTAGAGAAAGCATATCCAGAATATGTTTTACCTGAAAGTCCAACAAGACGCGTTGGTGACTATATGGAAACAAAACTTGAAAAGATTGTTTTTGATCGTCCAATGTTGTCACTTGGGGATGTATTTAGTGAAGAAGAATTGTATGATTTTGACCGTAAAATTCATGAACAAGGTTTTACTCCTGAATATGTATGCGAACTCAAAATAGATGGCATTGCAAGTTCAAGTAGATTTCGTCGTGGTACATTTGTTTTAGGTTCTACAAGAGGCAATGGTAGTGTTGGTGAAAACATCACAGCCAATATGAAAACAATTGACTCTTTGCCAAAAAAGATTTCAAAAGAAATTGATGTTGAAATTCGTGGCGAAGTATACATGAAGCGAAGTGTATTTAATTATTTAAATGAAGCTCGCATTAGTAATAATGAAGAACCATTCAAAAATCCTCGAAATGCGGCTGGTGGTTCTCTTCGTCAACTAGATCCTAATATTACAAGAAGTAGAGAATTAGATTTATTTGCTTATACTTTAGTTGATCCCGAAAAATATAATGTAAAAACACAACTAGAGGCTTTAAATTTTATTAAAGATTTAGGATTCGATGTAAATCCAAATTATAAATTATGTAAAAACATTAATGAAGTAATTGATTATCTTCATGAATGGAAAGATAAAAGACAAACTTTAAATTATGAAACAGATGGTGTAGTAATTAAAGTTAATGATTTTGCGATGCAGGAGGCTATTGGTTATACAATTAAAACACCAAAATGGGCAATTGCTTATAAATTTCCAGCACTTGAAGTAGAAACAAAATTAAAAGATATTATATTTACAGTTGGGAGAACTGGTTGTATTACGCCTAATGCGGTATTAGAACCAGTCATGATAGCTGGTTCATTAGTATCACGAGCAACACTAAATAATGAAGATTTTGTTGTATCAAAAGATATTCGTATTGG